>NZ_JAQIFT010000060.1:0-9591 GCF_027857615.1 Holtiella tumoricola | reverse complement strand
GACTTTATAGCATAGTGGTTTTAACCACTATGCTATTTTTTATGCAACTAAGAGACTAAGTCTATATTCTACCGGACTCATCCAACCTAGCTTCTCTTTAATGCGTTGTTCATTATAATATTTTATATAATTTTCAATAGCTTTTTTGAGCCCCTCATAGCTATAATAGGTCACACCATAATACATCTCCTGTTTCATAATTCCAAAGAAGTTCTCCATTATAGAATTATCATGGCAGTTTCCTTTTCGTGACATACTCTGAAAAATCTTATTTTTTTTAAGGGTACGGACATATCTTTTCATTTGATAACCCCAACCCTGATCTGAATGAAATGTCCTACGATATTTGCAATCAGATGTTATTTCTATCGCCTTATTTAAGGCCATCATTATATTTTGAGCAGACGGATGACCTGAAATGCCATAGCTTATAATCTCACTATTACATATATCCATAAAGGGATCTAGATAAAGCTTCTTAATGATCATTTTTCCTTTTTCATCTACTTCATAATACTTAAACTCAGATGTATCTGTGGTTATCTTTTGATGTAGAATATGTGTCTTAAAACGTCTATGAATCCTATTAGAAGCAACCTTTCCCACTTTCCCTCTGTACGAACTATATTTGCGACTTTTTCTAGTAAATGATGTAACCTGGAGTCCTAGTTTCTGCATAATACGTTGTACACGTTTCTTATTTACAATCAATCCTTGTTTTCTTAATACTCCATAAATACGACGATAACCAAAATCTTTATTGTTCTTTTGTATTTCAAGAATCTCTTTTTCTAACGCCTGGTCTGGATTCTCTCTATCAAAACGTTTCTGCCAGTACATATATGTTGATTTGGGAAAGGCTGTAATTGCGAGAATATCTTTTAGTTTGAATGATCCTCGGAGGCTGTAGATGATTCTCGCTTTGTGTTCTGAGGTATTCCCTCTAAACGCAGTCTCCTCAGTTCTTTTAAATATGCATTTTCTATTTTAAGTTTTAATAATTCATCTTCGAGTTGTTTAATATAATCACCACTAGACTTAGATGGAGCTGGTGTGTCTGATATTAAAGTTTTAGTTTTACCCATTTGTATATACCGTCCTTTACACTTTAGTCTTAAAGCATCAGGACCAGCAATTCTGAAATCATTTACCCACTTAGAAACTAATGTGGGGTTATTCATTCCAACTGATAAAGCTAATTCCTGATACGAAACTCCTGTTGTTAAATATAACTCTACTACACGAAGTTTGAAATCAAAAGAATAAATTTTATTTTTTGGACGACGGAGCAATCCTTCAGAACCATATTTTTTATATGCAGCAACCCAACGCTGTATAGAGTCGATACTGGAAATACCATATTTTTTGGCTAGAAAACGCCAACCACCTTCATTATTTAAATAAGCTTGAACAATTCTTTCTTTCAACTCAAAACTATATTTTGCCATAAAAAAACTGACCTCCAATAAGTTAGATTTTTAGGTCTAACTTATTGGGGTCAGTTCATACAGTACCTCTTTTTTATAACTTAATTTCCATTAAACTTATCATTTAAGTTATATTATCTTTTTTAACGTTTTTAAACTTCCTATAAATATAAAAAGCTTTTATAATAAATAATGAATAGCATATACAGTGTATAGAAACGAGGCAGTAAAATGAAAACAACAATTTATTTAACACGACATGGACAGACAGAATGGAATATAGAAAAGCGTTTACAAGGAAGAGGTAATTCACCACTTACACAAGAAGGAATCCAAAAAGCTGAAGAACTCAAAGAGCGTTTAAAAGACTTAAACATAGATGTTATTTACTCAAGTCCAATTGAGAGGGCATTACATACAGCACATATTTTAAAGGGTGATAAATCAGTAGAAGTCATTACTTGCGATGCACTTATGGAAATGGGCTTTGGAGAATATGAAGGAAGAAAGACAGAAGAGATTACAAAAGAAAATCCTGAGTGGAATATTAATCTGATTATGGAAGGTGATACAACTATGTCAGCTCCAGGTGGTGAAAACCTAGAGGAAGTAAGGGATAGAGTAAGACAGGCTATGGATGAGATTATTGAAGTAAACAAAGGAAAAGAAATACTTATTGTAGCTCACGGCATTACTTTAAAAGCCTTAATGTATTACTTTAAGGATGAAGATGTGAATCAAGAGGTTATGGGGCAAACAACGCTTACAAAAATTGAATGTGACGAAAAAGGTGAGTGTCATATTATCTTTAAGAATGATGATACCCATTTCACTAATAAAACAAAACAATTAGGCTGGTAAGCGATTAGTAGTCCTTAATGAATAGTTTTTAAAGAAAACTGAACAATTTTAATGATAGAAAAAGAGCTATAGAACAAATAGAAGTTTTATAGCTCTTTAATGTATTAAGAAGATGAATTTATTTGAATTAATATTGTACGAGTGCAGGTGTATTAGCAGGTGCTTCAAGTAAGCCTTTAAGTTCATTATCTAACTTTAGAAGTGAAATGGAGAAACCGGCCATTTCAATAGAAGTCATATAGTTTCCTACCAATGTTTTAACGGGTATAATTCCTTTTGAAGTAAGGATTTCATTTACTTTGCGATTAGCAATATAGAGTTCCATAAGTGGGGTTGCACCTAAGCCATTTACAAGAACAGCTACTTCATCTTGAGCTTGAAGTGATAAATCAAGAAAGATTTTATCTAATAAATCACTTACAATAGCATCAGCTTCTTTAATTTTTTCACGATGAGTACCTGGTTCGCCATGAATACCTAGACCGATTTCCATCTCATCATCAGCAAGGGTAAAGCTAGGTTTGCCGGCTTCTGGTACTGTACAAGCAGAAAGTGCCATTCCCATGGAACGGACATTGGCAATAACCTTTTCAGCTACACGTTTAACTTCGCTAAGAGGTGCGCCTGCTTCTGCTTTTGCACCTGCAATCTTATGTACAAAGAGTGTACCTGCAATACCACGTCTACCTGTAGTCCAAGTACTATTTTCTACAGCTACATCATCATTAACGATAATCTTTTCTACTTCAATCCCATCCATCATGGCAAGATCAGCAGCCATCTCAAAGTTGAGTACATCTCCTGTATAATTTTTAATAATAAGGAGTACACCACTTCCATTATCAACGGCTTTAATGGCTTCATAAACTTGGTCAGGTGTAGGTGATGTAAATACAGCACCAGCTACAGCACCATCTAACATCCCCGTTCCTACAAATCCACCATGAGAAGGTTCATGCCCACTTCCGCCACCACTTACAAGGGCAACTTTATGATCTGGTTTATTTGCACGTACAAGAACTTGTGTGCCAGGCAGACGTTTAATAGCATGAGGATAAGCACATACAATACCTTCTAACATTTCTTCTACAACTTGACTTGTATTATTAATGATCTTTTTCATAGTAGCCCCCTAAACATTTTCAATGATAATTATTAATGCTTTACTTCCTATAATAAAAGGGCATAGCTCTCTAGATATCTTTCAGGATAGGAGGAGAAACAAAAATAGTTTAGCCCAAAATCCGTCGTAAAAATCTAGAATGGCATGCCCTTATTATTTTACTTTGTAGAGTAGATAAATTATAACAGTTTAAATTTTAAAAAATAGCTGCGAATATTAAAGAGGCTACAACGCCACCAGCTATTGGTGCAACAACTGGAATCCAAGCATATTTCCAGTCAGAGTCACCTTTTCCTGGGATAGGAAGGAGTGCATGAGCAATACGAGGACCTAAGTCACGAGCAGGGTTGATAGCATAACCAGTTGGACCACCGAGTGTTAAGCCGATTACCCAGATAACGAGACCTACTACCATAGGAGAAAGTCCGTCTACCATAACTGTGTTACCAATACCGAGTAATGCAAATACTAAAATAAATGTTCCGATAAACTCAGAAATAAAGTTTCCGATTGTAGAAGGAATAGCTGGACCTGTTGCAAAACATGCAAGTTTTGTAGCCTTATCTTCAGTTTCCTTCCAATGTGGGAGGTAATGAAGGAATACAAGACATGCACCAATAATAGCACCAATCATTTGAGCGATAATGTACATAGGTACATCTGCCCAAGCAAAATTACCAATTGCTGCATTGGCAATAGTTACAGCAGGATTAAAGTGCGCCCCACTAATAGGGCCAAAGATGTATACAGGAATAGCAACAGCAAGTGCCCAACCTGTAGCAACAACGATCCAACCGCCACCTTTACCTTTTGATTTGTTAAGATTTACATTGGCAACAACGCCATTACCTAAAAGTATAAGAATCATAGTTCCTAAAAGCTCTGCAAAGAATGTTGACATCATTCAATTCCCCCTCGAATTAAATACTTTTTAACAACTTCTCTTAATTATTTAGCCCAACCTAGAGAGCATTTTACAGCCTTATGCCAGCCAACGAGTAATTCATCACACTTTTCAGTAGTCATTTTTGGTACAAAGCTTTTTGAAAGAGCCCAATTCTTGCTGATATCTTCTTTATCTTTCCAGTATCCTACTGCAAGACCTGCAAGGTATGCAGCGCCAAGGGCTGTTGTTTCAATAATTTCAGGTCTATCAACTTGAACACCAAGAATGTCAGATTGGAATTGCATTAAGAAGTTATTTGCACAGGCACCACCATCTACTTTAAGTGCTTTAAGTTCAATGCCTGAATCTTCTTGCATCGCTTTGAGAACATCATAAGTTTGATAAGCTAGAGATTCTAATGTTGCACGAATAAAGTGTTCCTTTTTAACACCACGAGTAAGACCTACCACTGTACCACGTGCATATTGATCCCAATAAGGTGCACCAAGTCCTGTAAAGGCAGGAACCACATATACACCGTTAGTATCAGGAACAGACTTAGCATAAGTTTCAGTATGAGAAGCATGGTCAATCATACGTAACTCATCTCTTAGCCATTGAATAGCTGCACCTGCAATGAAGATACTTCCTTCAAGTGCATATTCAACTTTACCATCAAGTCCCCAAGCGATTGTAGTAAGGAGGCCGTTTTTAGAAGTAATAGCCTGCTCACCTGTATTCATAAGCAAGAAGCAACCTGTGCCATAAGTATTTTTGGCTGTACCTGGTTTATGACAAACTTGACCGAAAAGAGCAGCTTGTTGGTCACCAGCAGCACCACCAATAGGGATAGCTCCACCAAGTAGAGAAGGATCAGTTTCTCCATATACACAGCTAGAAGGTTTAACTTCTGGGAGCATACAAAGTGGAATGTTTAATTTAGCTAAGATGTCTTCATCCCATTTTAATGTATGAATATTGAATAGGAGGGTACGTGAAGCATTGGAATAGTCCGTTACATGAACTTTGCCATTTGTGAGATTCCAAATAAGCCAAGTATCAATGGTACCAAAGAGAAGTTCGCCACGTTCAGCTTTTTCTCTTGCACCTTCAACGTTATCTAGAATCCATTTAACTTTAGTGCCAGAAAAATAAGCATCTAAGATAAGACCAGTTTTGTCTTTAATAACTTGGTCATAGCCTTCTTCTTTAAGGCTATCGCAGTATTCGGAGGTTCTTCTACATTGCCATACGATAGCATTGTAGATAGGTCTACCAGTTGCCTTATCCCATACAACAGTTGTTTCACGTTGATTGGTAATACCTAAAGCAGCGATATCACTTGCAGAAGCATTAATATGTTGCATTGCTTCTGTAGCAACGCTAATTTGGGTAAACCAAATTTCAGCAGGATCATGTTCTACCCAGCCAGCTTTAGGATAAATTTGAGTAAATTCTTTTTGAGCTACACTTTCAATGAGACCCTTTTCGTTAAAAAGAATACATCTTGAACTAGTAGTTCCTTGATCTAACGACATGATATACTTTGGCATAAATAAAATACCCCCTTAGAATAAATAGAAGTTAATCCCATCATATCATAGAAAATGTAGAAATAGATAGAGCCCCAGTACTTCTATCTATAAATCTAATAACCCATGTATAATGGGTACACTCAAAGAAAAAGAAAAATTGAATTTTAGTGCATCTAGGAAAGGAATAGAAGAGTCTGTAAAACAGGGTGCCAAAATAAGAAATGAAGAGTAAGTTTATGCTAATTTTAAGATTAGCCCTTTAATTAAGTTTATGAGACAAGAATTAGGGCTAGAACTAAAAGGTATTAAACAATCTTAGAGACTTTTTGAGTAGCCACAACACTTACACCTGTATTGGCTAAATCTTTACATAAGATATCACCAACATTAATAGGTGCACGAACTTCTAGTGTTTTGAGTGCTTTCATACAAGCTCTAATCTTGGTTTTAGGAATGGGTTTCTTTGTTTTAACAGCTACACGAGGAAAGTTACCATCACGTACAGGTAAAGTAGTTGTTAGAACCCTAGTAGGGTGTGTACATTCTTCATGAGCATAATCTACACCAATTTTGCAGGAGTTGCCTGTAACATTTATGACCTTATCGTCATCTAAAGTTGCGGTAAGACTACAGCCAAGAGGGCAACCAATACATGTAAGTTCAACTGTTTTCATAGCTTAACTCCTTTCTATCTTTAAAGTGATGGAAGTAATATGAGGATGTTTAGCTAGGAGATCCGGTGTAAGGATAAGGTATTCCATTTCACCTGGTGTAAAAATACGTTTTTTCTTTTTCATAACACGCATGTCATTAATATAGAGACATTTATAAGCATCTTTATAGACTTTATCTACTCTAAAGCGAAATGTAATAGGTGTTGTAGGAGCAGAAGTTAGGAAATGAGGTACGCTATAGCGCACACCCTCTGTTACAAGAATTGGTATTTTGTCAGTAGTAGAAGAATGAGTATGACTAAGAATATAGTCTGCAGCATGTGCACCAGCTATTTCACTTTCAGTTGTTACATAGTCAACTAAGTCATGAACATGAAGGACATTGCCACAAGCAAAGATGCCAGGTGTACTTGTTTCTAAGATTTCATTTACAATTGCTCCACCTGTAATAGGAGAAAGTTCTATAGAAGCTTTGCGAGAGAGTTCATTTTCTGGTAGAAGACCTACAGAAAGAAGGAGTAAGTCACAAGGAATAAAGGTAGAAGTATTAGGGATAGGCTTTTTACTTTCATCTACCTTAGCTATAGTAACTCCTGTCAATCTATCTTTACCATGAACCTTGGTAACAGTATGGTTAAGTAAGAGAGGGATGCCATAATCATCTAGACATTGCACAATATTACGCTTTAAACCACTAGAGTATGGAAGAAGCTCAGCTACAGCTTTGACTTTAGCACCTTCAAGAGTCATACGTCTTGCCATAATAAGGCCAATATCTCCAGAACCTAATACAACTACTTCTTTACCCGGCATAAAACCACGCATATTCACTAACTTTTGAGCAGTACCAGCAGTTAATATACCACTACATCGACTACCTGGAATAGTAAGCGCACCACGAGGCTTTTCACGGCATCCCATAGCAAGAATAATGGCTTTTGCCTTTAAAGTAAGTAAACCTTCTGTAGGAGAGAGTGCATAAACTACTTTATCAGAAGTAATATCTAAGACCATTGTGCCTAGTAAGTAAGGTATATTTTCCTTATGAATTGCACTTACAAATCGTTCGGCATATTCTGGACCAGTAAGTTCTTCTTTGAAAGTATGAAGGCCGAAGCCATTATGAATACATTGATTTAAAATCCCACCAAGATAAGCTTCACGTTCTATAATAAGTAAATTTTGAATGCCTTTTTTTCTAGCAGCTAGAGCAGCACCTAAACCAGCAGGACCTCCACCAACAATGATTAAGTCATAGCTTTGCATCGTACACCTCCTAGATTAAAGATCTTCTTTATTACGACCAACTAAAAAGGTAGAAGACTTACCAAATTTGCTAACCTCCATAAGAGGTATATTTAAATACTTTGCAAGAAGCTCCATATTGCGAACAAGGCAGAACCCAGCTTGGCAACGACCAGCACCGGCACGTGTTCTACGTTTTATACCATCTAGATCACGGGCACCTAGAGGTCGTGTAAGGGCATCTACAATTTCAGCTTCTGTAATAGATTCACATCTACAGACTATCTTGCTATAGAGAGGATTAGATTGAATAAGTTTCTCTTGTTCCTCCTTAGAACATTCATTAAACCTAATGATTCCTTTACGTTTAGGATTAAAGTGAGGATTTGGAGGTGGATTTACTTTGTTGCAAATTTGATCGGTAATATACTTACCTATAAGTGGTGCACAAGTAAGTCCAGGAGACTCAATGCTTGCGGCATTAAAGAAGTTAGGCACATCAGAAGCTTCACCTAAAATAAAGTCATCTAATTCTGAACGGGCACGCAGTCCGCTAAAAGAAGTGATCACCATATTAAGAGGAATAGATTTTACGCTAAGTAGTGCTTTTTGCATAATACCATCTAAGCCGTGTCTCGTTGTATCTAAATCTTCTTTATCATCTTGGTCTACTGCGTTAGGTCCTACAAGTAAGTTACCATCAATAGTAGGAGAAACTAAGATACCTTTTCCAAGTTTAGTTGGAAGTTGGAATAAAGTATGACTAGCTAAATGTCCTACATATTTATCAAAGAGGTTATACTCACCTTTTCTAGGTGTAATAGTGAATTGGTCAGCGCTAACCATATTATTTAAAGTATCACTGAATACACCAGCAGCATTAACAACCACTTTAGCTTGGTAAGTTTGACAAGGAGACGTAAGTACAAAGTAATCTTCTTCTTTCTTAATAGAAGTAACAGGAGTATTAAAGTGGAACTCAACTCCATTAGTATGTGCATTTTCAGCAAGTGCAATAGTCAAGTTAAATGGGCATACAATGCCACCAGTAGGTGCATACAGTGCAGCAACAACTTGGTCAGTTACAGCAGGTTCTAAGCGTCTCACTTCATCACCAGAGAGAATTGCAAGATTGGGAACACCATTTTGGACACCACGATCTTTAAGTTCAAGTAAAGCAGGTATATCTTTTTGGTCAAAGCATAAGACAAGAGAGCCATTACGTTTGAATGGGAAATCTAGCTCACTTACAAGCTCATCAAAAAGTAGATTACTGGGGGCATTCAACTTACCTTTTAACGTATTAGGTTTTGCATCAAAACCAGCATGGACAATAGCACTATTTGCTTTGCTTGTTCCACAGCATACATCATTTGCTTTTTCTAGCACTAAAGTATTAAGTTGGTAACGTGAAAGCTCACGAGCAATAGCACAACCTACTACACCAGCTCCTACAATAATGATGTCATACATATATTCACCTCCAATAAGAATACGAAAGCTCATCAAACTAAGAGGAGGATAACGTAAAAAATCCATAAAAAAACAAGGGTATGGCCTAAAACGCACAGTATTAGGACTCCCTTGATCTCCACCTAGTCTTTATGCTTTGTATTAATATATGAGAGGAATAGAAGGAATATGAGAAGTTTATCCACAAAATGTGTATAAATACAGTAAAAACAGTGGATAAAATGGGGACAAGGGTATAATTATGGGGATAAGAAAATAAAGAGAAATAAAGATAAAAAAAGTTAAGAAATAGTGTTGACTTATGTAGATGAATGGTGCATAATAAATCAAGTCAGCAGCGCACAGGCGCCACTGAGAAAAGGCTGTA
>NZ_JAQIFT010000059.1:0-106353 GCF_027857615.1 Holtiella tumoricola | reverse complement strand
TCCTCAGCTTCTTTAGCTTCTTCTGCTAATCTTGCTTCCTCAGCTTCTCTAGCTTCTGACTCTAGATTTTGACTTTCGTCTATATGAGCTCCTTCAACTGGCTTAGTCTCTTCTTTTCTTTTGAATAATTTCTTAAAAAATGACACGTATGGTCCTCCTTAACTTGTCTTTTTATCTAAATATTTTGTTGCCTCTTCAAGTTTAATTGAAAGGACAGTGGAAACACCTCTCTCTTGCATAGTCACACCATAAAGTGTATCTGCACGTTCCATTGTACCTTTTCTATGTGTAATAACAATGAATTGAGTGTCTTTTGAAAGATTTCCTAGATACTCTGCAAAACGTAATACGTTGGCATCATCTAGTGCCGCTTCAATCTCATCCAGTACGCAGAATGGTGATGGTTTAAGCTTAAGAATACCAAAGAGCAATGCAATAGCTGTTAGCGTTCTCTCTCCCCCTGATAGAAGGGTCATATTTTGTAGCTTCTTACCTGGTGGCTTAGCAATAATCTCAATCCCTGATTCAAGAATGTTCTCTTCATCCACTAATTGTAAGAATGCCATCCCACCGCCAAAGAGCTCTTTAAAGACATAACTGAAATTTTCTGCAATAACTGTAAACTGCTCTCTAAAGATTTCATGCATTTGCGCTGTAAGCTGATCAATAAGCTCCATTAATGTTGCTTCAGCTTTTTCAATATCTTGTCGCTGAGTAGATAAAAATTCAAAACGTGTTTTAGTCTCATCAAACTCTACTACTGCATTTACATTAACATGACCAATTACTTTTATTTGTGCACGTAATCTATCAGCTAATTTTTTCATTTCTACAATAGGCCCCATATCTTTCTTAAATGGTAAACATGCAGAATAAGTCAGTTCATACTGCTCCCACATATTATCGCTTTGTTTCTTCTCTTCTAGCTCTACCATTTCTTTTCTAGTCGTTAACCTATAATGTTCTTCTTTTAACTTCGCAACACGTTCTAATATACGTTCGATTTCTTTTTCATAATTTGATAACGTTTCTTCTAATTGAACACGCCCTTTTTCTAAGTCCACTTTACTTTGTTTGGAGTTTTCAATCTCCTCACCTAACTTTTTAATAGTTTCATGGGTATCTTCAATCGTAAGTCGAATTTTCTTCTCATCCTCAAGTAAAGAATCTTTACGTTCTATAATATTTAAATGTTGCTCATCCGAATTTGATAAGTTATGTTCAATATTTTTTATCTGCTCTTCAATATGTTTACGATTTTGAACTAACGTTGAAAGTGCAATTTTTTCTTCTGTTAATTCATTTCTTAGTGCCTCTCGCCTAGATTTAAGGCTTTCTAACTCTGCCTCTAATGCTTTAAGGCTTTCTTGATCCATAACAATAGTTTCTTCTAATGCTTTGATCTTGTCATAGACTTCATCCTTGCCTTTTGCTGCAACTTCTTTCGCTTCTTCTATGGAGAGTTTTTCTTCTACCAATTGAAGTTGAGATTGTTTTGTAAGCTTAAGACTATTTTCACCTTTATCTATTTCTAAGATAATCGTTTTTTCAGTTTCTTTTAAGCTTTCACATTGCTTGTATAGTGTTTCCCATTCTACTCTGAGGGTTTCTTTTTCTGCTTCATGGTCTTTAATCGCTTGACCTAATACTACCGTTTCTTCTTCTAACTGTACGTGTAAAGCCTGAAGCTCCTTGAGTTCTCTTGTACGAGAGAAAATATTATTCTTATTATTTTTACTTGCACCACCACTTAATGACCCCCCTGCATGGAACACCTCTCCATCCAAAGTTACAATTTTGTATCGGTATTTATACTTGCGTGCAATTTGTGAGGCATGATTCATATTGTCTACAATCAAAATACGCCCAAGTAGATTGGCTACAACAGGGCCATATATGTTATCAAAGGTAACAAGTTCACTCCCCAGTCCTAGGAATCCTGTCTCCTTGCGTAGTGCCGCTATATCCTGAACAGCTCCAAATGCTTGAATAGTATCCAAGGGTAAGAAAGTTACTTTGCTAATATTACGTTGTTTCATAAGTTGAATCATCGCTTTAGCATCTTGCTCAGTTTGTGTAACAATATTTTGCATTGCACCACCTAAAGCGGTTACAATAGCAATTTCATAGTCTTTTGGCACTTGAATGACATCGGCTGTAATACCTAGTATTCCTTGCCACTTTTCTGGCTCTTGCTTTTTAATAGTCAGAACTTGCTTGACACTTTGATAATAACCTTCAAAGTCATTCTTCACCTGTTCTAACCAAGCAATCTGCCGCTTTGCCTGATCCTTTTTCTGAGCATTAGAATGCCAGCTACGCTCAAGCTCTGTAAGGGTATCTTGAAGAATTTTTCTTTGTTCTTCAAGTTTATTAAAAGCTGTTTGTGCTTGCTCTAGCTTTTCTTTTGTTTCCTTTTCTTTTTTACGCCCCACTTGTAAACTTACTTCCTGATGCGTAATATCGCTATTTAAAGTTTGAATAGCCTCAGTTAATTGACTATAACGATAATCCATCTGTTCTTCAATCGAACTTTGCTTATCTATTTCTGACTTCAAAAGGTCTATTTGATGTATTTTATCAAATACCTCTGCCTTAGAGCTTTCAAGATTCTTTTCTTTTTGTTCCAGGCTCATTTGTTCTGTTTCAAACGCTGCCTCTTTTTTAATTAAGCGTTCTCTTTTTGTTGCTTCCTCTAATTCTAGAGCTGTTCCTTTAACTTTAAGCACTTGATGCTCATTTTGCATTGTTTCTTTATAGTCTTGTTGTTTCTTTGTATCCTTATCAATCTGATCAATCAATTGATGAATACTGCTAATACGTTCTTCGCTAATTTGAATGCTCGCTTGTTGACGCTGTTGGTCTTTTTCTAACTGACTAATATGATTAAGTAACTTTTCAAGTTCACTAAAAAGCTCTTGACGTTTTTCTTTGCATTCAGTTTGTCTAGTAAGTATGGTATCTTTTTGTGCGTTAGTATCCTTTAACTCACGTTCTATATTTTCTAACGTTTCACCTAGCTTTGCAGTATCTTGTTTAATACGCTCAACTTCTTCAATATAAAGATTAATGTCTACTTCTTTAAGTTCATCTTTTAATTTCCAATAAGACTTTGTCTTTTCTGCTTCTTTTTCTAAAGGCTCTAAACGTGATTCAATTTCACTCATAATATCATGTATACGCAGTAAATTTTCACGTTCTTTTTCAAGCTTTTTCTCTGCTTCTAGCCTTCTGACTTTATATTTATAGATACCTGCAGCTTCTTCGAATAAGCTACGTCTATCTTCTGGTTTTGAGCTTAAAATCTTGTCAATCTGACCTTGTCCAATGATTGAGTATCCTTCTTTCCCAATCCCTGTATCCATAAAGAGTTCTTGAATATCTTTAAGCCTACAATGTGACCCATTAATAAAATATTCGCTCTCTCCTGATCTATATACACGTCTTTTAATCACAACTTCTTCATATTCAATAGGAAGAACATGATCATCATTTTTAATATACATGGCTACTTCTGCATAACCTAAAGATTTTCGTTTTTCAGTTCCTGCAAAAATAATATCTTCCATTTTAGTCCCACGCAATGTCTTTGCACTTTGCTCTCCTAGAACCCATCTAATGGCATCTGCTACGTTACTTTTTCCACTTCCATTTGGACCAATAACGGCTGTTATCCCTTGTGGGATACTTAGCTTAACCGCATCACCGAAAGATTTAAATCCATGTATCTCTATTTTCGCTAGATACATATATCACCTCATCATTATTTTTCTAAAGCTTTTAAGGCTGTTTGAGCTGCACGCTGTTCGGCTTCTTTTTTACTTTTTCCTACCCCTTTACCTAGACATGCTTCACCATGGTAAACGGCAACATAGAAATCTTTATCATGATCTGGCCCTTTTTCATCAACCACCTCATAATGTAGTGGTTGAAGGCTTTCTCTTTGAATATTCTCTTGTAAAATGGTTTTAAAATCTGTATAAAGTGCATCCACTGAAAGGTGATCCACATTTTTTATAAGCGTAGCTGTCAAAAAGGCAACAACATCTTCAAACTGTCCATCTACAAAAATTGAACCTGTTACTGCTTCAAAGGCATCTGCCAAGATAGAATTACGTGTACGACCTCCAGTCATCTCTTCTCCTTTACCAAGAAGAATATAGCTTCCTAGCTCCATAAGACGTGCTGTCTTTGCTAATGAGCCTTCACAAACAATACTTGCTCTAATCTTCGATAAATCGCCTTCTGGCATACTTGGATATTTATCAAATAAATACTTACTAATAATTAAATCTAAAATAGCATCGCCTAAAAACTCCAGACGTTCATTATCTTTTATTTGTAAATTACGATGCTCATTGGCAAATGATCTATGTGTCACTGCATTTCTTAAATGTTCCAAGTCATTAAACTTATAACCTATACGAGCTTCTAACTCTATAAGTTTTTTTTGACTCATTATAGTTCCTAATTTTTTGTGCATATTAATCGCTCCTAATTTAAGTGAATAGCACACTTTAAATAGATTGTTGAATAATTAATAGATTTACCTATTCAACATTCTATTTAAGATATGCGAAAAGCCCCGCTAAGCGAGGCTATTTATTAATCTAATCCATTTGCTTGTTTAATGAATTCTACAACATCCCCTACTGTTGCAATATTTTCTGCATCTTCGTTGGAGATTTCTAAATCAAATTCTTCTTCTAAAGCCATTATAATTTGAAAAATATCCAGAGAATCTGCATTGAGGTCATCCGTAAAAGATGTTTCTAATGTTACATCTCCTTCTGAAATATTAAGCTGTTCACTAATAATTTCTCTGACTTTCTCAAATACCATACTAACACCTCTTATGAAAATTTATACTTTGATAATATTATATACATGTTTTGTAGTCAATATTATTTTTAACTAAATTTAGAAGCTATTTTCTCAACTAATTGATCTTCAATGAACTGTTCAGTTTGTAAGATTGTAGCATAAATCTGTTCTCTTTTAGAATTACCATGAGTTTTAACCACAAGTCCATTCACGCCTAGAAGTGGTGCACCACCTTTTGAGGCATAATCAAACTTCTGCTTAATATTTTTAATTCCTTTCATTATAAGTGCCGCAGCAAGCTTTGTGATGAAATTACGTTTGAATTCGGTCTTAAGCATGGAGAATACCCACATCCCGAATCCCTCCATAAATTTGAGCACTACATTCCCTACAAAAGCATCACAGACTAAAACATCAGCATGTCCAGCTGGTATTTCTCTTGCTTCAATATTTCCAATGAAGTTAACCTTGTCATCTTCTTTAAGAAGTTTGAAAGCTTCTTTTGTTAAACTATTACCTTTTTCTTCTTCTGTACCCACGTTAATGAGACCTACTTTAGGATTTTTAATACCCATACATTCTTCCATATAAACAGTTCCCATACGTGCAAACTGAGTAAGATAAGAAGGTTTTGCGTCCATATTAGCACCACAGTCAATAAGTAATGTATTGCCTGTCTTAGTTGGAATAATAGGGGCTAATGCAGGGCGTTCTACACCTTTAATTCTTCCCACTATTAAAGTTCCTCCAGCAAGTAATGCACCAGAGTTCCCAGCAGATACAAGGCCATCTACCTTTTTATCTTTAACAAGATTTAATCCAACTACCATTGATGACTCTTTTTTTGAACGAATTGCGCTAACAGGATGGTCTTCCATTGTAATACAGTCTTGGGCATCCACAATTTCAATTTTACTTGAATCATATGTAGTGTCCTTGAGTTTCTGGCGAATTACAGCTTCATTCCCTACAAGTACAAGTGTACTTTTGATTTCTTTAGAAGCTAAAATACATCCTTGAAGTACTTCGTCGGGTGCATAATCTCCACCCATAACATCTACTGCTATCCTTGGCATTTTCATCACCCTTTATCATTTACTACAATTTAACTAAATATGCAAAAAGACAGCATATAGCTGCCTTCTTGCCGAAAATTAATCTACTTTAACTACAACGCGATTTGCGTAAGAACCACATGCTTTACAAACACGGTGTGGCATCATAAGTTCACCACATTTAGAACATTTTACTAAGTTAAGTGGAGAAAGTTTCCAATTTGCTTTACGTTGGTTTCTTCTTGCTTTACTAGTCTTTCTTTTTGGTACTGCCATGTTAACACCTCCTCAGTTGCTATTCTTTGCTATTAAGACAAAAAATATCTTTTAGCGCCTCTAGTCTTGGATCGATGTCAGCTTTATCACATTTACATGTGACTTCATTCAAGTTGGCACCACATTCTAGGCACATTCCTTTGCAATCCTCTTTGCAGAGGGATTTCATTGGCATGGCCATAGCAATACTCTCTAAAATGGTATCTGACAAATCAACACTAGATTTTGTCACACGTTTAATATCCTCATCCCCTATAAGCAATTCCTCGCTTGTAGAAAATTGGTCATCAAGTATGGCATGCAGAGGATAATCAAACGTACGCATGCAACGATCACATACAAGCTTAAGTGTGATGTCGACTTCACCTTTTACAGTGTAAAGCTCACCGCTTTTTTCGACTGTCCCATATACTCTTGCAGTGTAATCTGTCACCTTGCTTAACAATCTTAGATTTGGTAAAGAAATTTGTATTTCTTTATCAAATTCTAGTATGTCTTGTTTTGTAAGTGTCTGGATATTTATTATCATTCGTTTTCACTCCACTAGGTAACACTTCTGTAATTATACATATCCTAGGATATTTTGTCAATGGATTATTTGTGAAGTAATCTTTTAGCGTCTCTTGCAATCATAAGTTCTTCATTTGTTGGTACTAATAACATACGAACTTTTGCATTTTCTGCTGATAGATCTCTTTCTACACCACGACATTTATTTTTTTCAACATCGATTTCAACGCCTAACCATGTAAGCATATTTGCAACTTCTTCTCTCATGATTGCATTGTTTTCACCAAGGCCACCTGCGAAACAGATTGCATCTACACCATTCATAAGTGCTGCATATGCACCAATGTATGATACTAAACGATGTTGGAATGCATCCATTGTGAAACGAGATGCTTCATCACCAGCTACAACACCATCTTCGATTTCTCTAAAGTCACTACCCATTTCAGATAATGCAAGTACACCTGATTTTTTGTTAAGCATAGCATCTACTTCTTTAGCGCTCATGCCTTCTTTTTCCATTAAAAATGGAATAATAGCAGGATCGATATCTCCTGAACGTGTACCCATTACAAGACCTGCAAGTGGTGTGAAGCCCATTGATGTTTCCACAGATTCACCATTTTTAACAGCACATACACTTGCACCGTTACCTAAATGACATACAATGATTTTAGCTTCTTCAACTGGTTTACCAATCATTTCAGCAGCTTTTTGTGATACATATTTATGTGATGTACCATGGAAACCATATTTACGAACACCATGTTTTTTGTAGTATTCTTGTGGAATAGCATACATAAAAGCTTCTTTTGGCATTGTTTGGTGGAAAGCAGTATCAAATACAGCTACCATAGGTACACCTGGCATAAGTTCTTCACATGCACGAATACCTGTTAAGTTTGCTGGATTATGAAGTGGTGCAAGATCACAACAATCTTCGATTGCTTTGATAACTTCATCTGTGATTACTACAGAGTCAGTGAATTTTTCTCCACCATGTACGATACGGTGACCTACTGCATCAATTTCATCAATTGAAGATACACATGCAGTTGTACCTGTTGTAATCATCTCGATCATTTTTTCTAGTGCTTCTTTGTGAGTATGGAATTCACATGGAATTTTCACTGTTTCTTGACCTTCTGTTGTGTGTTTGATGAAAGAACCATCAATACCTATTCTTTCACAGATACCGATAGCTAATACGCTTTCGGTTTCCATGTTTAATACTTGATACTTAAGTGATGAACTACCACAGTTTACTACTAAAACGTTCATTGAACTCTCTCCTTAAAAATAAATTATAATAATTTGTTACTAGTTATTTTGAGCTTGTACTGCTGTAACTGCTACAACACCAACGATGTCATCTGCGCTACAACCTCTTGATAAGTCATTTACAGGTTTAGCAATACCTTGTGTAATAGGACCATAAGCTTGCGCTTTTGCAAGACGTTGTACAAGTTTGTAACCGATATTACCTGCATCTAAGTCAGGGAAAACAAGTACATTTGCTTTACCTGCTACTTTACTTTCTGGTGCTTTTGCAGCCCCAACTTCTGGTACGATTGCAGCATCTAATTGAAGCTCGCCATCAACAGTAAGTTCTGGATATTCAGCTTTTGCAATACGTGTAGCTTCTACAACTTTATCTACATCAGCGTGTTTTGCACTACCGTATGTAGAGTGAGAAAGCATTGCTACAATAGGTTCTTCCCCTACTAATTGTTTAAAGCTTTTTGCTGAACTATCAGCAATTGCTGCAAGTTCTTCTGAATTTGGATTTTGGTTAAGTCCACAGTCAGAAAATACGAAAATACCCTTTGAACCTAAGTCACAATTTGGTACGTCCATTAAGAAGAATGAAGATACAAGTTTTGTACCTTTAGCTGTTTTTAAGATTTGAAGAGATGGTCTAAGAACATTAGCTGTTGAGTTGACTGCACCAGCAACCATACCATCAGCTTTGCCCATTTTTACCATCATTACACCTAAGAATAAAGAATCTTTTTGAAGAAGTTCAGTTGCTTTTTCAGTTGTCATACCTTTAGCACCACGAAGTTCTACAAGTTTCTCAATATAAGTATTCATTTCTTCAAATGTTTGAGGATCTACAATTTGAGCTTTTTCTAAATTTAAGCTATCTGCTTTATTTAAAATCTCTTCTCTGTTACCAATAAGAATAAGATCTGCAATTTCTTCCTTTAAGATAGCATGTGCAGCATTAAGCGTACGCATATCTCCTGTTTCTGGTAAAACAATTGTTTTCTTGTCACTTTTTGCACGTGCTTTAATTGAATCTAAAAAAGACATAATAAAACCCCTTTCAAATTTTTCCTTTTATCAATTCCTCTTTTCATATTATATAAAATGTATCTCGTGTATACAAGAGTGAATTTGAAAAAATTCGTCTTTCTTGTAAGTTTAGTCTTTAATCTGACTATACTTTAAGATAAAATAGAAACCACTTACTTTATACTTTTGGAGGTCTGTATGCATATTATTGGTATAGTTGTAGAATATAACCCGTTTCATAACGGACATTTCTATCAAATTCAACAAATACGCAAGAAGTATCCAGGATGTGCAATCGTCGTAGTGATGAGTGGTCATTTTTCTCAAAGAGGCCTTCCTTGTGTACTTGATAAATTTTCTCGTAGTGAAATGGCTTTAGCCTGTGGTGTTGACTTGGTCCTAGAGCTTCCAGTTGTCTATGCTACTGCAAGTGCTGAACGTTTTTCTCAAGCCGCTGTTAGCCTCTTACACAAATCTGGAATTGTAGATATACTCTGTTTCGGAAGTGAAACACCGGATCTTGCACTTATGCAAGAGCTTGCTTCTTTATTACTTGAAGAGCCTCCTTTCGTGTCTGCTCAAATAAAAAATTATTTGTCTCAAGGTGAAAGCTATCCCCGCGCTCGTCTTTTAAGTATAAAAGAATACTTATCCACTTATACTAAGGATACCGTAGATACACTAGAAACCATTCTTTCAAGTCCTAATAATATTTTAAGTATTGAATATTTAAAGGCTTTAAAACATTTAAACTCTCCTATTCAGCCTTTTCCTATTCAGCGTCATATAGCTGGTTATCACGAGACGACCATTGAGGGACCCATTGCTTCAGCTACAGCAATCCGACAGGATCTCGCACTTGGAGAAGGACATAAAGCTAAAGGAAGTATGCCAGAGCCTGCATATCATCTTCTTAATCAATATACACCTAAATCGATTAATCTTGATGATTATTCAGAGCTCTTTCATTATAAGATGATTATGTCCAACCTTGAAAGTTTATATGCGGTATGGGATATTCCTTCTAACTTATGTCGCTCTCTATACCATGCTAGCAAGACACTTCAGCCACTCTCAGAGATTGTCAATCAGGTTACCTCAAAAACCTATACGCGTGCTACGGTTCAACGTGCTATTATCCGTATTTTGCTCAGCGTTCAAACTGATGATTTGTTAGCTTTAGAAAAACTTAATTGGATTCCATATATTCATGTCTTAGGTTGTAATAAAACTTCTACGGCCTTACTTTCTCTCCTAAGTCAAAAATCAGAAGTTCCCCTACTTATTAATGTAAGTAAAGATGAAAATAATCTTGATGACTTAGGCCAAAAACTCTTTAACTATGAGCTTCAAGCAAGTAAACTCTATGCTTTACTTAGCCAAGATGCTATACTCTTAGAAAAAGATTATAAATATCATCCCATTAGACGTTAAAAAAAGGTATGTTGCATAAAAACTTTATGCAACATACCTTTTTTATTTTTAATTTCCACTTGTCCTAAAACTGTTATTTTTTATATAGGCTTGTCATACAATAGATAAAGCCATTAATGGCATGAATCCTCAAAAGGAGATGCATACTATGCGAAAAGCTTTTACTGCCTGTTTTATTATTTTCCTTATGCTCATTATGTTACTTGAACCAGGCATCTGCATTGAAGGAGCCACTTCAGGTCTGTTACTCTGGTTCCAAAAAGTTTTGCCTTCATTATTACCTTTTATTATTCTTATTAACTTACTCTGCTTCTTAGGAATAGTTTTCAAATTTAGCAAAGTGATTACACCTGTTACTACTAAACTTTTTCATCTATCTGGAAGTGCTTTCTTAGCCTTTGTATTAGGTCTTATTAGTGGTTATCCAATGGGTGCAAAACTAATCAAAAACTTATTAGAATCAGGTGAAATAACCTTTGAAGAAGCTCAGAAAGCATTGTGTTTTTGTTCTAACTGTGGCCCTTTGTTTATCATTGGGACCATTGGAACGCTTATGCTTGGCCAAACCAACTTAGGCTACTTTTTACTTCTCGTACACATCTTGTCTGCTTTTCTTATGCTCTTACTTAGCCGTTTCTATCATCTATCTTCTACTAACAGTGTATCAAAAAGCTTACCCACAAATAGCAAAATGAGTTTTTCACAAGCCTTTACTGCAAGTATTCAAAATGGTATGGATACGATCGTTTATGTAGGTGGCTATATTATTTTCTTCTCAATGCTTATGAAATTACTTGGTCACTCTGCATTTTATAACAAGTTCACGCAAATATTAGGTCAGCTCATACATATTGACGGTACACTTATACATACCTTTTGTTTAAGTTTATTTGAATTCTCAAGTGGAAGTGCTGCGCTTACAAGCTTACTTCCAAAAGGTGTACCCTTATTCGCCTGCCTTTCAGCTCTTGTTGCATTTGGTGGTATTTGTGTACTTTTTCAAACCCAATATGTTCTTCAGGGATCAGGGCTTTCTATTAAACCCTACATACTCTCAAAGCTTCTACAGGCACTTCTCGCTTTTATTCTAACCTTTGTACTCTTCCCTATTTGGAATTATTTCTTTAATAGTATACCTTATAATTTTAATGTAATCTGGTCTATTTTGCTTGGTATGGCACTTCTTTGTATTTGTTATTTCTTTAGAAGTTTAGCATCCTCTATGAAAGTACTTGAACGCAGTTAACATACTTTCTCCTAAAGATCATTCCACAGTAAGATATAAAAAAGATGAGTCCCATTATATAAATAATGGGACTCATCTTTTTTATATCTTACTCTTAAAACACACCTTAAATTAAGAATATTATCTATTCTTGTTCTCTCACTTCTTGAATTTGCATTGGAGCAGGATGAATCATATCTTTTAATTCTTGTCTATGATCATAAAGAATACGTAATTCACTTGTAATATAGTTTTCAAATTTTTGAGTTTCTCTATGAATAGAATCTAATGTTGCTTTAAGCTGTTGTTCTGCTACTTTTACCGTTTCATTAGCATATTCAATGGAACCAATACGAATATCTCTTGCATCTTTACGTGCATTTTCTAAAATCATTTGTGCACGTTCCTCTGCATATTTTGTAATTTCATGTTGCTCAATCATTTTTGATAGGGTTTCTTGAGCCTCTTGTATAATCAATTGCCCTTCATTATGAGCTTCTGCTAAAATTTTGTTACGTTCATCTACAATCCAAACAGATTGTTGTAATTCATTTGGAAGTTTCATACGCATATCTTTGATACACTCTAAAAAATCATCACGATCAATAGAAACTTTACTACTCATAAAGCTACTTTTAGCTTCTTCTAATAAATCCTCCATTTGATCAAGTAAAGACATAATTTCTGTTTCCTTAGTATATTCCACTTACATTTCCTCCCTTTTAAATCTTTTCTCTAGCGCCCCCGCTACATATTCTGGTACAAGTTCATGAAAACGGCCATTAAATCTAACCAGTTCACGTACTGAACTCGAGCTCAAAAATGAATATTGTGCATTTGTTACTAAAAATATTGTTTCAACTCTTGGTAATAAACTTTTATTAATTTGTGCCATCTGCATTTCATACTCAAAATCTGTCACTGCTCGTAGGCCACGAATAATTACATCTGCGTCTTTTGCTTTTGCATAGTCTACTAATAGTCCTGAGAACGTTTCTACTTTTACATTTGGAAGATGTGAAATACTTTTTTCAATAAGCTCCATACGCTCTTCAGTCTTAAACATTCCTTCACCCTTATGAGGATTTGTAAGAACAGATACATACAGAAGATCTACCAGTTTAGCTGCTCTTTCAATGATATCCATGTGTCCTTTAGTTATAGGGTCAAAACTCCCTGGATAAACTCCTATTTTCACGCTACTGTATCCTTTCAAAAAAACTTAAAGTTGTCGTTTTATATGTCTTTTCTTTAATCAATGTAAAATGATCAAATTGAGGCGTGTGTTTGGTTGTACCGCGTTCTAAAATGATATACCCTCCTTCATTAAGTAAAGCATATTCATTGATACATTCAAATACACGTTCAATGCCTTCTATTGCATAAGGTGGATCCATAAATATAATATCAAATTTCTCATTTTTGTGCTTTAATTTTTGTAATGCTGTATATATATCTATATTATACACAATTGCATCATCTTGCAATCTTGTTTTTTCTAAATTTGTTTTAATACACTTCAACGCATCTGAGTGATGTTCTACCAAAACTGCACGTTCTGCCCCACGACTAAGTGCCTCAATAGCAATTGCACCACTACCGCTAAATAAATCTAAAAATTTACATCCAGGTATATCAAAGCTAATCATATTAAAAAGTGTTTCTTTAATACGGTCTACTGTAGGACGTGTATTCACCCCTTCAGGTGCTTCTAATTTTGTTCCTCTGTTTTTTCCACTAATAACGCGCACATTCTGTCTCCTTTACATTAAACTTCATGCCGTATTATACCTTATCTCTAGAATCTTGTCATCCGTTAATCGAATTATAAGGCTTTATGCATTTGTTCTCCATCTGTATAATCTAGTAATTTCTCCTTTAAGCCTTGATGAAGAGGATGGCTTAAGTCTGGATCCTGTCTTAAAAGTTCTGAGGCTGCCTGTTGTGCTACCTTTAAAACTTTAGCATCTGTATAAAGGTTTGCAATCTTCATTTCTGGTAGCCCATGTTGCTTGGTTCCAAAGAAGTCTCCAGGCCCACGTAATTTAAGATCTGTATCTGCAATAACAAAACCATCTGTACTTTCTTCCATAATTTTAAGACGTTTCTTCGTTACTTTATTTTTAGAATCGCTTACAAGTACACAGTAAGATTGATGTTTTCCACGCCCTACACGTCCCCTTAACTGATGGAGCTGTGCAAGGCCAAAACGTTCTGCATTCTCTATCATCATGACCGTTGCATTGGGTACATTGACGCCAACCTCAACTACTGTTGTTGAAACTAAAATATGAATTTCTCCTTTTGCAAAAGCTTCCATGACTTTATTTTTCTCTTTTGGTTTCATTTTCCCATGTAAAATGCCTATTTCAAAATGTGGGAATACTTGTTCTTTCAGATACGCTGCATATTCTGTTACACTTTTTAGCTCGGATTGTTTCTCATTTTCTTCTACCATTGGACAAATAATATAACATTGACGTCCTTCTCTAATATGCTTATCTATAAATTGATAGATTCTTGCATGATAAGACGAATCCACTGCATTCGTCTTAATAGGCTGTCTCCCTGGAGGCAGTTCGTCAATAATAGATATATCCATATCACCGTATAAAATAAGTGCTAACGTTCGAGGAATTGGTGTTGCAGTCATAACAATAACATCTGGTGTCTCTCCTTTTTCTGAGAGTTTAAGACGTTGTCTTACACCGAAACGATGCTGCTCATCTGTAATAACAAGACCTAGCTTTGGTATTTCTACGTTATCCTCAATAAGTGCATGGGTTCCTACAACTAAATCGATTTCTCCAGTTGCAAGCTCCGCTAAAATACCCCGCTTCTCTTTAGCTGTTGTAGATCCTGTTAGGAGAGCTACTTTTATATCAAACTGATTAAATACTTGTTCCAAAAATTCAAAATGCTGTTTTGCAAGTACTTCTGTTGGTGCCATTAAAGCGCCTTGATACCCATTTTTAATAGCAATAAAAAGACTAGCTGCAGCGATAACCGTCTTTCCTGAACCAACATCTCCTTGTACAAGGCGATTCCCAGCGTACTCACTTTTAAGATCTTTGGCAATCTCATTCATAACACGTTTTTGAGCCCCTGTAAATTCAAAGGGTAAACCTGCTAAAAAGTCTTTAAAACTTTCAGGAAGCTTTTTGCTACGCCCCTTAGTTCTCGCTAAAAAATCTGATTTCAAAACAAAGAGACTCAGTTGCAAGAAGAAGAGTTCTTCAAACACAAGACGCTTTCTAGCTTCAAAGAAAGCTTCATCTTGACTTGGAAAGTGAATATTAGTAAGCGCAAAATTTTTGCTTTTTAGATCATATTTAGTTCTAAAATCTTCTGGAAGTGGATCTTCTATCTCAGGCAGGGCTAAACTCAACGCTTGCTCAATCAACTGTCTTATAACCTTTTGTGAAAGTTTTTGTGTTGTTGGATAAATAGGTATAATCTTAGCTGTTTTTTGAGAAGTACCCTGTTCTAGCTTCTCATATTCTGGACTTTCCATTTCTATACGCCCATATTGCCTTCTTATTTTCCCATAAAAATTATAAGTATCTCCTACTACAAAATTATTTTTCATATAAGGTTGTCCATAAAATACAATATAGATACTTCCAGTCTCATCTTTCACTCTAAACTTAACTATAATTTTATATCCCTTTTTCATAATCTCAGGTTTTGAGGTTACAGTGGCTACAATATTATTATCTTCATCCATTACTGTCTCTGATATTTTTGCAATTTGCCTTCTATCCTCGTATTCTCTAGGATAATGTTCAACTAAATCTTCAATGGTTTCTATACCAATTTTATTAAACTTTTTTATAGTTTGTTCGCCTACACCTTTTAATTCCATAATGGAATCTGTAAGAAACATATTTTCACCCCTTTACTTATAAAATGTCCTTAAACCCATAAAAAGAGAAGGCCATCACAAAACCTACAGTTTCTTTTGTGATAGCCCTTTTATTTTATTTCATGTTATTCTGCTGAAATCATGAAGTAATAAACTGGTTGACCACCTGAATGTACTTCCACATCTGCTTCTGGGAAACCACCTTCTGCAATAGCGACATAATCTTCAGCTTGTTCTTCAGTAATTTCTTCACCATAGTAAATAGTGATAATTTCTGCTTCTTCATTCATTTTTGCAAGAAGTTCAGTAAATGTTGCCTTTAAGTCACTATTGTGCACAACAATATTACCTTCTAAAATACCTAAGTATTCACCTTCTTTAATTTCTTGCCCATCAATTGTTGTATCTCTTACTGCAATAGTAATTTGTGCTGTTTCTACTGTTGAAATTGCTTCATTCATAGCTTCAACAACTTTTTTGATATCTCCACTCTCATCGTGGTTAACCATCGCAGTAATACCTTGTGGGATTGTTTTTGAAGGAATAACATGTACATGACATTCTGTTTCAATATTAGCAGCTTGTTCTGCAGCTAATATAATATTTTTGTTATTAGGTAAGATAATAACTTCTTCCGCATGGGCACGTTCAATAGCTTCACTAATATCCTCAGTACTTGGATTCATTGTTTGGCCACCTTCAATCACTTCATCTACACCTAAACTCTTCATAATTTCTACTAAGCCTTCACCTGCTACGATAGAAACAAAAGCTAAAGGCTTACGTGGTCCTTTATCTTCTACTTGTTCGCCATCAGCTAGAATAGAAGTATGTTGTTCACGCATATTTTCAATTTTTATGCTTGTTAATGAGCCAAATTCAAGACCTTTTTGAAGCGCAAGACCTGGATTATCTGTATGAACATGAATTTTAATGAAAGTTTCATCTGATACAGCTACAAGGCTATCACCAATTGTTTCTAGATACTCTCTTACTGCAGTTTCATTATAATTTGCTTTGGGATCACGATTAACAATAAACTCTGTACAGTAACCAAAAGTAATATCTTCTGTATTAAAGTTTTTAAGTGCTTGGAATGCTGCTGTATTTGGCTTTGAAACTGGCTTTTTGATGTTAATTTGAATATCACCAGTGATTACCATTGCTGCACCTTCTAAAATGCAAAGAAGACCTTGTCCACCTGCATCTACTACACCTGCTTCTTTTAATACAGGAAGCATGTCTGGCGTTTGATGAAGTACTTCATAACCATGTTCTAATACGCGCTTTGCAAACTCTTCCATATCTGTAACTTCCATGCTAAGTTGCATTGCTTTTGTAGCCACTTCTCTTGCTACTGTAAGAATGGTTCCTTCTTTTGGTTTCATAACAGCTTTATAGGCTGTATCTACGCCTGCTTGGAAAGCATTTGCTAAAGTTAAGGTATCAATAGGTTCATTTGTTAACGCTTTTGCAAAGCCACGAATAAGCTGAGATAAGATAACCCCCGAGTTACCTCTTGCACCTCTTAATGAGCCTGATGCTGCTGCATTACCAACTTCCATAACATTAGTTGGATCAACCTTTTCTACTTCCTTTGCTGCTGCAAGCATTGTGAGTGACATATTTGTTCCTGTATCTCCATCTGGAACAGGGAAAACATTTAATTCATTCACCATATTTTTCTTTTCATCTAAAAGCTTAGCTCCTGCTACAAACATACTTTGTAGAAGCTTTGCATCTATCACTTCTAATTTCACTTTTATGTGCCTCCTCAAAATTACCTCTATGATTAGTTGTCTACGCGTACGCCTTCGACATAAACTTTAATTTGTCTTACTTCTAAACCTAACATATCTTTAACTTTATATTTAACAGTGCTCATAAGGTTTTCTGTAACTGCAGAAATTTTTGTACCATATTCAACAATAATATGGAACTCGATGTTAACACCATCATCTTCGCATACTTGTACAGCAATACCTTTAGTAAGACTTTCACCTTTTAGGAGTTGCACAATACCATCTTTAACATTTCTTGCTGCCATACCTACAATACCATAACATTCTGTAGCTGTTATACCACTGATTTGTGCAATAACCTCTTCACTCATTGTAATAGTACCGTATTCATTTGAAAATTTTCCGCCCATTCTTATACCTCCTTATTTATTTTCTTGTTTATACCTTAATTTTAATGTTTATCATGCTTTTGCTTCATATTATAACATTGTTTACTTTATAAATAAAGTATTTACAGGTTAGCTTTTCTAACTATTTTATTTTTTAGACAAATAAATAGGACAACACACTTGAAATATAACTTATTATCTGTTAGAATATCAGTTGTTATGTCACGGATATTATTTTAAGGAGGTGTTTACAGTGGCAAAATGTGAAATTTGTTCAAAAGACGTACACTTTGGTATCAAAGTAAGTCACTCTCATAGAAGATCAAATAAAATGTGGAAAGCGAACGTGAAAAAAGTTAAAATCAACGCTAATGGTGTTGTTAGAACTGCTAACGTATGTACACGTTGTTTACGTTCAAACTTAGTTGCTCGTGCGTAGTATCAAAGTTTAATAGATTCCATAGTTCATTGTTTGAATGAATTATGGAATTTTTATTTCCATAAAAAAAGGGTGTATCCTTGGGATACGCCCCTTTTTTTATGCTTTACCACCTTTATAAACTTTGCCTACTATCTTTCCTAACCACTTTGGTAATTTAATTACATAAATCTTCATAAGGCACCTCCCCTTAGCCACAGGTTAATATATATCCTATTAAAATTAAAATCGCAGCTGTTGTCAGAATCCACCCAAGTGCAGGTATTACAATAACTAGTAACATGCCACATCCTACACAAAAGCAGACAAGACCTAATACATGTTTTTTCATCATTCAACCCTGCTTTCTTGTGTGTCATCTTCATTCTTATATATCCATATTATTCCAACAAAAAATAAAGTGTGCATTATTTTGCACACTTTATTTTTATGTTGCACTGGGCTTATTCTATTCTAGAGAAGCTTATACTATTTTATCATTTTAATCTCTTGCTTGAATGACAATTAAAACGCCTTCTTCTATTTTGACCTTAGCTGTTTCTTCTAACATATAGTTACTTACACCATAAGGCTTACCTATATGGAATTCACCATCTTCTAAACCATATGCAAGAGATGTAGTCTTTACCCCTTTTACAACAGGTGTAAAGGGAATTAAACTAACTAAATCCCCTTTTCCCCCTACAAGTTCTAGTTCTTTATCCAATAAACGAATAATATGCCTATCACTATATAGTGTAACTTCTACACCTTTTTGTAAAGCTTTATACATTAGATGAATATTAGCAAGCGAATGGTCCATTCTACTACCTATGCCACCCCATAAGTCAATTTGCACAGCACCTAAACTTATAGCCGTATCTAATGCTAATTCAGTATCTGTTTCATCTTTTTCACAAGGTGCCTTTGTAATTTTTACATTTTGTCTTTTAAAAAATTCTAGGTCATTTTCATTACAGCTATCAAAGTCACCCAATATTTCGTCTGGACATATACCTAATTTCTTAGCATGCTTCATGCCATTATCAGCACATAATATATAATCATAATGTTTTTGCTTCTGACAAAATGTATAATCTCCATATTCTCCATTGGTCAAAATCAAAATGTTCATTTTAAATCCTACTCATTCATTAATTTCATAAATTCTTGTACAGTTGCAGATACATCTTGAGCACCAAACACTGCTGAACCTGCTACAATAACATTAGCACCTGCATTTACAACTTCTTGTACATTTTGTAGACCTACACCACCATCTACTTGAATTAATAAATCACGCCCTGTTCGTTCTCCTAAAGCCTTAACTTGTTTAACTTTTTCTAAAGCATAAGGGATAAAGCTTTGTCCACCAAATCCAGGATTTACAGACATAATAAGTACCATATCCACTTCATCAATAAGGCATTCAAGTACTTCCACTGGTGTGCCCGGATTAAGCGCTAATCCACTTTTCATACCAAGTTTACGAATAGCTTGTAAAGTACGATGAATATGTTTTGTTGATTCATAATGTACAGTTAAAATATCTGCACCTGCTGCTTTGAAATCTTCTAGATAAGCATCTGGATTTTCAATCATTAAATGAACATCCATTATGCCATTAATATGTTTTCTTAAAGCAGCTGCTACTGGCGCACCAATTGTAATATTCGGTACAAAGTGACCGTCCATAACATCTACGTGAATATACGGTGCACCTGCATGCTCTACTAATTTTACAGCTTCTCCTAAAGCTGCAAAATCTGCTGATAAAATTGAAGGAGCTAAAGCGTTCATTACCATTTCCTCGTTTCTTTTAGTTGATTATAATAAGTTACATAGTTTTCATAACGTGGTTTAAAAAGTTCATCTCGTTCTAAAGCTTCTTTGACAGCACATTTAGGTTCATGAATATGGCTACAGCCACTAAACTTGCACTGTCCTTCATATCTTTTAAATTCTGGGAAATAAAATTTCAAATCATTTTCTGGAATTTCTTCAAATTGTAAAGAAGTAAATCCTGGGGTATCTAATACATATCCCCCCTCACTAAACGGAAGCAGCTCTACATGCCTTGTTGTATGTTTACCACGTTTAATTTTTTCGCTTACATCACCTGTTTGAAGTTTCAAATGAGGTTCTATTGCATTAAGTAAAGTAGATTTACCAACACCAGATGGTCCCGCGAAGAAAGAAATCTTATCTTTTAAAACTTGTCTTATTTCATCTAGTCCTATATTTTGTTTAGCTGAAACACATAATACATCATAGCCACTTTTCTTATAGCCTTCTACAATCCATTCATAAGTTTCAGGTTTAGTACCGTCTATTTTATTTAATATAATATACGGTTTTATGCCTTCAAGTTCCACCATAATTAAAAAACGATCAAGTAAATCTAGATGAATCTCTGGATAAGTTACTGCAAAAACAATAAGACCTTGATCCACATTGGCTACAGGTGGACGAATTAATTTATTTTGTCTTGGTAAAATATCAACAATCTGCCCTTGTTTATAGGCATAGTGATTATCTTGATTATCTTCATCTACCTCTATACATACTTCATCACCAATAAGTGGTACGAGTCCTTCTTTTCTAAACTTTCCTCTTGCTTTACACTCGAAAACTTCTTTCTCTACTCTTACGTAGTAAAAGCCTGCAATTCCTTTAATGATTGTTCCTTGCATCATTTTTATTGTGTCACCTCATTAAAATTTATGTTGTCCTTGTACTCTTCACTTCCATCAAAGTAAGTTGTCAGTACACCTTTTCCTTTACCAGTAATTTGAACAGGGAGTGGAAATTGCTCTTTTTTCACAACTTGGTCAAATACAGATCTTGCTCCAAGTTCATCTTCAAGTAATAATACAACATGATATTCATCTTTTGCTTGATCTGGTGCATTAATTACTTTTGTAATAGTTGCTAATTTTTCACTAGGTTCTTGACCTTGGTCATTATTACCTGTCTCATCATCTGTTGGCAAGTTTGGATCTTCTATAGCTGGTGGATTTGGTTCTTCTGGCACTTCTTCTGGTTCTTCTACCTTAGGCCCTTCACTTACCATGATATCCACAATTTCACCTTCTTCTAACTCACTAGAAGCTGGTATACTTTGTGTAATAATTTTACCTTTTTCTACTGTATCACTTGGTTGTGTATTCGTTTGCCCAAGTCTAAGTCCAACATTATTTAAAGCAAGTTTTGCTTCATTGACTGTCATATTTTCAAGGTTTGGTACTTTTACAAGCACTTGCTTTGGTCCTTTACTAATAACAACTGTAATAACAGTTCCTTCTTCTACACGCTCACCTGCACCTGGTGATTGCTCAATAACTTGATTCATTTCTACTTTATCATCATAGCGACGTTCTGGGAAAAATTCTAACTTATATTTTTCCAGCTCACGTTGTGCATCTGCTGCACGTAAGTCTTTCAAATCTGGTACAATAACTTCTTTTACCTCTTCTTCAGCAGAAGCCACTATCACCTCTATTGTACTTCCTGGTTTAACTACTTCTTCCGCGCCAGGTGTTTGTTTCATAATTGTTCCTGGTTCATAGAGATTACTCGCTTCTTCTCCTACTTGTTTAACCTTTAAATCTTTGCTTTCAAAAATCTTAGTCGCTTCTTCAATGGTTTTACCTAAAACGCCTGGTACAACTACTGCATCTGGTTTAGAAAATGAAGGTAGAGCAAAAAATGCAATAGCCGCTACTATACCTACTATAACAAGTGTAGCAAGAACACCCCCTATACCAGCAAGAACTTTATAACCTTTTGGCACTTCCTCATCTTCCTCTTCGTCATCATCTTGATAGAGGTCTTGTGGACTTGTCATTTTAACAGCAGACACTTGACTAGAATCAAGTTTATTGGTTGTCTTTTCATTTTGTCTAATAAATTGTGTTTGAACATCTGTTAAAAGAATGGTTTGATCAATACTATCATCCATTACTTTTGTCTCTATAATGGCTTGAGGATTAATCTGTACCTTACGAATGTCTTCTAACATACTATCTGCATTTTGATAGCGTTCTTCTTGCTGTTTTTTTGTTGCTCTTAATATAATAGACTCCAGCCCTGGCCATATTTCCTTATTGAATAAACTAGGTTGTGGTATTTCTTCATTAATATGTTTAAGTGCAATAGATACATGTGAATCTGCTTCAAAAGGTAACTGTTTAGTTGCCATTTCAAACATAACAATACCACATGAATACAAATCACTTGTTTCATTAACATATCTCCCTTTTGCTTGCTCTGGAGAAAAGTAATGAACAGAACCAATCGCATTTCCTGTAGAAACAATCGTTGAAGAATCAACTGCTCTTGCAATACCAAAATCAGCAACTTTTAGGACACATTCATGTGTAATTAATATGTTTTGTGGTTTAATATCTCTGTGTATAATATGCTTACTATGAGCATGACGTATAGCCGATACAATTTGGTTTCCAAAATCTAATACGACCTCAGAGGCTAGTGGACCATTTTTCTCGATATACTCTTTTAATGTTTCACCTTCAACATATTCCATTACAATATAATGTAAATCCTCTTCCTGTCCTACATCATAAATACCTACAATATTAGGATGAGATAAGCTTGCTGCAGCAAAAGCCTCCGATTTAAACTTTTTAACAAAATCTTCATCTTTTACAAATTCTTCGCGTAATACTTTAATGGCTACAAAACGTTGTAGTCTATTACATTTAGCTCTGTAAACGATAGACATACCGCCTGCACCAATTTTTTCTATAATTTCATAGCGTTCACCCAGTAATGTTCCAGGCTCTAACATGTTGTATTCACCTCACCTTTTTTTACAATGATAACCGCAATGTTATCTACCCCTCCAGCCTCATTAGCTTTTTCAATCAAATGATCGATTGTGCCTTCTATATCTGAATAGGATGCATAAATTAATTTGTGTATTGTCTCTTCACTCATCATAGATGTTAAGCCATCTGAACAAAGTAACATATATTCTACACCATTTAAAGATTGCTTAAGCGTATCGACTTTTACTTGTTCATATGTACCAACGGCACGTGTGATCACATGCCTTTGAGGGTGTTCTTGTGCATCATTTTGTGTAATCATGCCCTGCTCTAGCATTTCTTGAACAAGTGAATGGTCAACCGTTACTTGCTTAATTTGATTGGAATTCATACAATAAAGTCTCGTATCTCCTACATGGGCAATATAGGCATTACCATCTATAACTGTACATAATGTAATTGTTGTACCCATACCTGTATAATCAGGATTTTCAAGTCCTTTATTATAGATTACATAATTGGCATGCAAAATACCTCTCTTTAAGAGTAAAATAAGATTTTCTTCTGATCCTAAACTATTACTCTTATGTCCTTCTATATAATCGCAAAAAGCATCAATAGCTAACTTACTTGCTATTGCCCCTGCTTTATGCCCCCCCATACCATCGGCAACGATATAAAGATTAGGCAGTGGTCCAACGGATTCGTTAGACACAAATACACTATCTTCATTTTTACTTCGTCTCATGCCAATATTTACTTTTCCAACAGCAATCATGCTATTCACCTCTTTTTTGTAGATACCTTCGCCTTAACTGTCCGCATGCTGCATCGATATCTTGTCCAAGTGTACGGCGTACAGTTGTCTCTATGTGATTAGATTTTAATACGTCAGCAAAATCTTCAATACTATGATTTGTTGCTGCTTTATAGCCACGTTCTTCTATTGGATTAACAGGAATTAAATTCACATGTGCTAACATTCCCTTGAGTAGTTTAGCAAGGCGCATCGCATCTTCTACACTATCATTTTCCCCTTGAATTAATGAGTATTCAAAGGTGATACGACGTCCAGTTTGATCAATATAATACTTACATGCTTCTAAAATTTCTGCAATGCTGTATTTCTTTGCAATAGGCATAACTTCACGTCGTTTTTCGTCTGTCGTAGCATGTAAAGAAATAGCAAGTGTAATTTGGAACCCTCTATCTGCTAGTTCATAAATTTTAGGTACAAGACCACATGTTGAAACAGTAATATGACGCTGTCCTATATTTTGACCTAATTCATGATTAATAAGTTCCACAAACTTCGTCGTAATGTCCATATATTCTAACGGTTCTCCGCTTCCCATGATAACGATGTTAGAAATACGTTCTCCTGTATCAAGCTGAGCCTGATAAATTTGACCAAGCATTTCAGATACTTTTAAATTTCTAACAAGGCCTTCAAGTGTGGATGCGCAAAATTTACATCCCATACGACATCCTACTTGTGAAGAAATACAAATAGAATTACCATGTTTATAACGCATTAAAACACTTTCTATTATATGGGAATCAGACAATTCAAACAAGTACTTTATTGTACCATCTATTTGAGATTCATATTTTTCTAAGATTTTTATAGAAGTTAAAGGAAATTTTTCTTTTAATTCGTTTCTTAAAGTTGCTGGTAAGTTACTCATTTCGTCATAATTCCACACCATTTTGTTATGAAGCCAATCAAAAAGTTGCTTTGCTCTAAACTTACCTTGTTTCATTTCTTGCATTAATAATTCAAGCTCTGTCAAATTCATGCTAATAATATCATTCATGTTTCTACTCCTTTACTTTCTAAACCTAGCAATAAAAAAGCCATCTGTTTCTTCTAAATATGGTAAAATCTCAATATAAGCATTGTCATGTACCTCAGATTTTAAACACTCTGGTAAGTTAAAAGGTATAGAATCTGTTTTTAAACCTAATTCTTTGGCATAAATGACCATATCTTGGTTTTCTTCTCGGGTTAATGTACATGTACTATAAACAAGTATGCCATCTTCTTTAAGATATTTTACAGCTTGATCCATTAATCCTTTTTGAATCTCATTAATTTCTTTAATGGCTGTATCATCTTTTGTATACCGTATATCTGGCTTACGCTTCATAATACCTAATCCAGAACAAGGTGCATCAAGTAAAACTTTATCAAACTGCCCAACCCACTCTTTACACTCTACAAGCCCATTTTGTAATGTTCCTTTTATAATCGTAGTGCCAAGTCTTGTAGCATTTTTCTCAATAAGTTCAATCTTATGTTCATGGACATCACACCCAACTACTTCTCCCTCATTTTCCATAAGAGCTGCTAGATGTGTTGTTTTACCTCCTGGTGCACTACACATATCTAATATACGTTCACCTTTTAGTGGTGCTAATACATGCCCCACTAACATAGCACTTTCATCTTGTACAGTCCATAGTCCTGCTTTATAAGATGGGCTATGATGAATACCTAGTCCTGTCTTGATATAAAAGCTTTCAGGTACAAAACCTTCTTCTAGAATTTCTATACCTTCTTTTTCAAGTTCTCCTTTTAATGCTTCTTTTGTAATTTTTAAGGTATTTGTACGAATACAAATCTTAGCACGTTGTGATAAACTTTCACAAATAAGCTTTGTTTTTTCTTCACCATAAGCTTCTACCCATCTATCAATAATCCATTCTGGTATAGAATAGTACACACTTAAACTTGGATAAGTAATGGTATCCTTTTGTCTTTCAATATTTCTAAGTGTTCCATTTATAAATCCAGCTAAATTACTCATTTTACGCTTATGCATAATTTTTACTGCTTCATTGATAACTGCTGAAGCTGGTACCTTATCTAAAAAAAGTAATTGATAAACACTCATGCGCATAATACTACGTACTAAAGGCTTCATCTTCTTAACAGGTGTCTTTGAAAATTGATTAATAATATAATCTAAACGAAGTCTCCATTTAATAGTTCCATAAATAACTTCATTTGCAAAACTTTTATCTTTACCTTCTAATTGATCTAACTCTTTTTTTAGTGCTAGTTGTAAATAAGTTTCATCTTTTTCTAAATCCGTTAAAATTTGTGCAATAACTTCTCTTATCGGTTTTGCTTTCATACTTTATCCTCTTTCCTAAAAAAAAGAGGCTATTAAAAACAGCCCCTTTTTAATCTCTATCATTTCCACCATAAATCAGCAATAGTCTAAGTAGCATCATTAAGGAAGTGGCAGCACCTGCTACATAAGTAAGGGCTGCAGCTTGAAGGACCTCTTTTGCTCCATCTAACTCTTCATCTGACAAAATACCGCTATTTGAAAGTGCAACAAGCGCACGCTTAGAAGCATTAAATTCTACAGGTAATGTCACAAAACTAAAAAGTGTTGTAAAGCTAAAGAGAATAATACCAATCCATAACAGTCCATTCAATGAAGTAATGGCACCTAAAAATACCATTGGTAAGGATAGACTGTTTGCAAAATTAGTAACTGGGATAAGCTTATGACGTAAGTTCAAGAATCCATATTGCTCAGACTCTTGTAATACATGCCCCACTTCATGGGCTGCAACACTTACGGCCGCAATTGAATTCAGGCTATAAGTTGTCTCTGAAAGACCAATCTCTTTTTTCATTGGGTTATAATGATCAGTCATAGAACCTCTGATGGGTCTAATACCAATATTCCCCAAATGATGAATCATCAAAATTCTTCTTGCTGCCTCTTCTCCCGTATATCCTGACAAGCAACGCACTCTAGAATATTTACTAAATGTGCTTTGTAACTTCATACTTGCCCATAAAGGTACAATTGAAATCCCTAAAAATAAAATCCAATATAAAGAATTGGAAGTTCCATGCATACCATCAGCTCCTATCTTAGTTCCCTAATAGTCTGCCCTTTTCAATACTATTCCCCTTAATGTATTCTGATACAGGCATTCTCTTTTTATTAGGTGCTTGTATCTCCTCAATAATTAAGATCCCATTTCCAGTTTGCACATGCATCCCAGCCTTATCAACTTCAATAATTGTACCTGGTGCATAATCGGTATTTTCATTGGTCATACTTGTTTGCCATACTTTCATTGGTTGCCCTTCATAGTAAGTATAGGCTACAGGCCATGGATTAAGACCTCTGACTTTAGCATCAATTTCATGGTTAGATTTTTCCCAATTAATCTCACCTAATGCTTTTTGAATCATAGAGGCATAAGTTGCTTGGTTATCATCTTGCTTTTCTCTTTCTTTTCCACCAGCTTCAATCATAGGCATAGCTTCTTTAAGTGCCTGTGCACCTACAATTTTCATCTTATCATGTAAAGATTCATAAGTATCACTTGGATCAATTGGCATAGACTTTTTATAAAGCATATCCCCTGTATCCATTCCTTTATCCATATACATAATGGTTACACCAGTTTCTTTTTCTTCATCTAGAATACTCCATTGAATTGGTGCAGCACCTCTGTACTTAGGAAGGAGTGAGCCATGAATATTAATACATCCAAGACTTGGTACTTCTAATACGGATTCTGGCAAGATTTGACCATATGCTACTACAACCATAACATCTGGATTTAAAGTTTTTATGTGGTTAAGAAATTCTTCATTACCTTTTACACGTTCTGGCTGTAATACAGGTAAATCATATTTTAGAGCAAGCTCTTTAACTGGTGGCATTAAAACTTTGTTTCCACGACCTTTTGGTCTATCCGGTTGTGTAACAACAGCTAACACATTATGTCCTTCATCAATCAACATTTGTAGTGTAGGAACTGAAAAATCAGGTGTTCCCATAAAAATAATATTCATGATTACCTCCTACTGGTTATCTTCTGTAAATTCTACTAAATCGCCTTCCACTAAATCCACAAAAAGTTTACCATTTAAGTGATCATTTTCGTGTAGCATTGCACGTGCCATAAGTTCTTCGCCTTCTACTTCAAACCAATTTCCATGACGATCTTGAGCACGTAACTTCGCATAATTTGGTCTTCTTACTGCACCGTATTTTTTAGGTACACTTAAGCAACCTTCTTCACCAAATTGTTCGCCTTCTACTTCAAGGATTTCTGGGTTTATAAATTCAATAACACCTTCACCAATATCTACTACAAAAATACGTTTTAATAACCCAATTTGTGGAGCCGCAAGACCTACCCCATCTGCATGATACATAGTTTCTGTCATATCATCTAATAACGCCCATAAAGATTCATCAAATTTTGTAACCTCTTTAGATACTTTTCTAAGTAATGGGTCACTTTCTATACGTATTGTACGTGTCGCCATAATTGCCTCCTTCATTTAAAACATACTTCTTGGGTCTATATCCCAATTTATTTTTATTGTACCAGTATTTTCTCGATTAATAAACTTATTTAAACAATATTTTCCATAAATCAGCACTTTTTCTCGCTCTACACCCATCATAATCAATTGCCATCTATATTCATCCGCAATTTTACTAATGGTTGCTGCTGCTGGTCCAACAATACGAAAAAGTCCTTTTTTATTGTAGTATTCATAATAATACTTTAACGTATGCACTTTTTGAATGACTTCTGTCTCATTTTTACCAGAAACAACTAAACTAAATAAATGGGTATAAGGTGGATAACCAAGTAATTTTCTTACTTTAAGTTGATCTTCATAAAATGCTTGTTGCTGATTATATTTAATTTTCTCTAACACCATATTCTCTGGACTGTAAGTTTGGATAATAACTTCACCCTTTTTATCTCCTCGTCCAGCTCTTCCTAGTGTCTGTGTAATAAGCTGATACGTTCTTTCTTCACTCCTAAAATCTTGAAGATAAAGCGCTTGATCTGCTGCAATAATTCCAACTAAGGTTACATCTGGAAAGTCATGTCCTTTTGCAATCATCTGCGTCCCTACTAAGACATTAAAATCATGCTTTTGAAAAGCTTCAAGCACTTTACTATGCCCTTCTTTACCAGAAGTCGTATCAAAGTCCATACGTCCGATCCCGTAGGCCCCAAAATAATTTTGCAAGTACTCTTCCACCTTTTCTGTTCCACTGCCAAAAAATCTAATATGACTGCTTCCACAGCTTGGACAGATCGTTGGAATCATTTCTTTATGTCCACAATAATGGCACTCTAAATAACCTGATTGTCTATGATAGGTCATGGCAATATCACAGTGTTTACATTTTACAACATAACCACAGTTACGGCAGTTAATAAATGTAGAATGTCCTCTTCTATTGATCAGTAACATAACTTGATTCCCAGCAATAAGCGTTCTTTCTATAGCTTCATGTAATGCACCACTGATAATCTGCATATTGCCATTTTGAAGTTCTCGTCTCATATCCACAATCTGAACATAGGGCAGTGTGGCCCCACCAATACGTTTTGTAAGTGGAACCAATTCAAGTTCACCCTCTTGCATTTGATAGTAACTTTCAAGACTTGGGGTTGCCGAAGCTAAAATCAGTGTCCCCCCACATTCTATCATTCTTCTTCTCGCTACATCTGTCGCATGATATTTAGGTGTAGTCTCTGATTTATAAGTTGCTTCATGTTCCTCATCAATTACAATCAGCTTTAAGTCAACCATTGGCATAAAAACTGCACTACGTGGACCAATCATAACACGTATTTTACCTTCTTTTGCCTCTTGATAAAGTCTTTGCCTTTCTCCACTCCCCATACGACTATGGGTAAGGGCCACTACATTTCCAAAACGCTCCCGAAAGCGCATTAAAGTCTGCCTAGTGAGTGCAATTTCTGGTATCAGTACAATAGCACTACCACCTTCTTCGAGTACTTTACAAATAGCAGTTAAAAAAACTTCTGTTTTACCACTACCTGTAACCCCTTCAAGAAGTACACCTTTGTAATAAGGACTTTCAATAGCCTGATAAATTTTATCTTTGGCCATTTGTTGCTCTTCATTAAGCACTTTAAAAGCATCGTATGCAATAGGATTTGGAATAAAAACCTTAAGTCTTTCTTCTTTTCTTAAGATTTCCTTTTTAATCAGCGTATTTAAACTAGATGGACTAACCTCTTGACTCTTTTTAAGCTCCTCAAGCGAAATAGCTTCTTCCATCATAAATAGCGTTAAGATCGCACGCTGTTTATCAAAGCTTTTCTTTGTACTTTCCTTTGTACTTTCCTTTGCAATATACTTCTCTAAGTCATTTAGACTTAACCCACGACAAATATAAGTTTCTGTTTCCGGCAAAGGCCTATAAGGTGTCTTTGCCATACCTGGTGGTAAAATAAGTTCTAATGCCATTGCAAAAGTACACCCATAATAATTCACTAAAAATCGGGCCAGATTCACCTGTTCTAAACTTAAAAGGGGTTCCTCATCAAAAAGCTCTAAAATGGGCTTAATCCTATAGTTTCCTTCTGTTAGGTTGTCTAGTAAATGTATAACAAAAGCAACTTGTGTACGATTCCCTTGTCCAAAAGGAACCTTCACTCGTTGCCCAATAGATACTTTTTGTGCTAAATGAATAGGAATACTGTAAGTAAACAAACGATCGATTTCTTCTGTTTTAGCAAAGTTCATAATCACTTGTACATACTTACTCATACTTAACGCCTACCTTACATAAAGAATAAACAAGTGCAAGCACTTGTTTATTCTCCTAATTCTTTAATTTTAATTTTCCCTGCGTAAAGTTCGTCTACTGCAATTGATGTAGATTTTTTATGTTTAAGCTTTTCATTTAATTCAGCTGCTTCTTTGATACGAATTGGATCAATTGGTGTATCTTTCTCTGCATTTTTGCTGTTTGATTCTTCATTAACGATATCAATGATTTGTCTTGCACGTCTCGCTGCAGCAATAATGATTGAGTAACGGCTTGTAACGACTTTCTCGTTTGCGTCCTCATTTAATTTTTCCATAAGTTGAGTGTATGATGGTTGTAACATGGATTAATCCTCCTTTTATTTTGTGAGCATTTCTTCAATATAAGTTTTATATCTATAACTTTTTAGTTTCTCAGCTCTCACAATATTTCTAATGTGTTCCACTGCATCTTCTAAGCGGTCATTAATAACAATATAATCGTATTCTTTATACATTTTAAGTTCATCTACTGCACGTGCTAAACGTTTTTCAATCACATCATCAGTTTCTGTTCCACGTCCAATAAGTCTGCTTTTCAACTCTTCAAAAGTTGGTGGCATAATGAATACAAAAATAGCATCAGGGTATACACTTTTAACTTGCATTGCTCCTTGAACTTCAATCTCAAGAATAACATCTTTACCTTCTTCAACACTTTTATCAATGAAACTTTTTGGTGTTCCATAATAATTGTTGCAGAAATTAGCATACTCTAAAAGCTCGCCTTTTTCAATCATTTCTTCAAATTCTTCTACAGATTTGAAGAAATAATGCACTTCATCTTGTTCCCCTACACGTGGTTGTCTTGTTGTAGCTGAAATAGATAAGATAAAATCTTCTTTGATTAATTCTTTTACGATCGTGCCTTTACCTGAACCCGATGGGCCAGAAAGGATGATCTTAAGTCCTTCACTTTGCATCATTATCTCCTTAAAATCAAAATATTATTCTTTTGCTTATTCTATATTTTGAATTTGTTCTCTCATTTTTTCAATCTCTGTCTTTAGTTGTACAGCATAAGATGTCACTTGATATTCATTGGCTTTAGAAGCAATAGTATTGGCTTCACGATTCATTTCTTGCATTAAGAAGTCTAACTTACGTCCAACACTACCTTCTTCTTCTAAAATAGCCTGAAGCTGATTAATATGACTTCTTAATCTTGTAAGTTCTTCATCAATAGCTGTACGATCTGCAAAAATCGCAAGCTCCGTTGCAAGACGTGTTTCATCTACTGGAATATCTTCAAGTAGCTTTTGAAGGCGTTCTTCAAGCTTTACTTTATAGTGGGCAACAATTTTGTCACTCACTTGCTCTAGTGAACCCACTACTTCTAAAAGGAAAGTTGCTTTTTGAAGTAAATCTTCTTTTAAGGCAATACCTTCTTTTTCTCTCATTGTAATGACACTGTTTAAAGCTTCATCTAAAGCTTCTTCTATCATTGGCCATATTTCTTCTATATCTGATGCTTTCTTATGAATAGATATGGCATCACTTAAATTCATAAGTTCAGAAAGACCTATATTATCTATGAGCCCAAGTTTTGTTCCAACTTGTCTAAGTGCTTCTACATATGCTACACAAGCTGCTTCATTTACAACGACTTCAATATCGTCTTCTGATACACTTGTCATAAAAAGGTTGAGTTCTACTTTCCCTCTTGCAATAAGTGATTTTACTTTTTTACGTATTGGGTCTTCAAGTGATGTAAGGCCTTTTGGCATACGTATAGAAATCTCACAGTATCTATGATTCACTGTACTGATTTCAACATTGACTTTTCGGTTATATGCTTCTTTTTCACATCTACCGTATCCTGTCATACTTTTTATCATGAGGTTACCCCTTTACTTATTAATCGCTACATATTATAGCATACCTTACTTCTATTTTCAAAAAAATTATGCTATACTTCGGGTATTAATTAAAGGAGGTCCTATTATGGCATTAGACGGCATTGTTGTATCTCACATCGTCTCTGAACTTCAAGAAGCCCTTATTGGTGGGCGTATCGATAAAATTTATCAACCTGAAAAGGACGAGCTCTTACTCTCTGTACGTAACCAAAAAGAAGCTTTAAAACTTTTTTTAACTGCTGGAAGTAACTACCCTCGTATTCACCTTACAACACGTGTTAAGAACACTTCTAATACACCACCTATGTTTTGTATGCTTCTTCGCAAACATCTTTCTAGTGGTCGAATTATGAATGTCTCTCAACCTGGTTTTGAACGTATCGTTCAGCTAGACATTGAAGCTACAAATGAATTAGGTGACCGCGAAAATAAACGCCTTATTATCGAAATGATGGGAAGACACAGTAATATTATTTTAACTAAAGCTGATGGTACAATCATTGATAGTATCAAACATATTTCAGCCTTACAAAGTAGTATGCGTGAACTTTTACCTGGAAAACCTTATTTTCACCCTAATAATCAAACCAAACTTGATCCAAGTGCTTTAACAAAAGAAAGCTTTATAGACCATCTTAACAGTTTAGAAGTGCCCCTCTTTAAAGCACTTTATACAACGTATCAAGGATTAAGTCCAATGGTTAGTCATGCACTTTGCCATGCGGCTGGTATGAAAGATGAAACCCTTTGTAATCTCTTATCATCTGAAGAAAGCCTAAAACTCTATAAAGTTATGAAAAACTTTATGGACGGTGTTAAAAAACATGAATTTGTGCCAACCCTTTTCTTAGATGAAACAGACCATAGCGTAGATTTTTATAGTTTCCCACTTAGCGAGTCTTTCCCTAAAAGTGAAACTTACCCGAGCTTATCAGAACTTCTAGAACATTTCTACTATGATCAATCCACACGCTCTGTTGTCTCACAAAAAACAGCAGATATTAAAAAGTTACTTTTAAACTTTATTGAGCGTAATGTACGTAAAAAAGCTATTCAAGAAAAAGCCATTGAAAGTAGTGAAGATGCAGAGATTTATAAAATTTACGGCGAGCTCCTTACAGCTTATTCGTTCCAAGTCCCTGCAGGTGCTAAGTCTTTTGAAACTGCAAACTACTATAGCGAAAACTATGAGATGATTGAGATTCCATTAGATCCACAGTTAACAGCTATTGAAAACGCCCAAAAATACTTTAAACACTATAATAAAGCTAAGCGTACACTAGTTGCAGCTCATGAGCAATTAGAACATATTAATGAAGAACTGGACTATTTAAATTCTGTGCTTGTCTCATTAGATTTCCTTCAGACACAAGCAGATATTGATGGACTGCGCTTAGAACTGATTGAAATGGGTTACCTCAAAAAACGTAAGGTAGCCAAAACAAAAGTGCCTAAAAATGTCATTCCTTATATGCACTTTGAATCTAGTGAAGGTCATACTATCTATGTAGGTAAAAACAACTATCAAAATGATGAATTGACTATGAAATTTGCTAAAACAACAGATATGTGGTTGCACATTAAAGATGGTCCTGGTTCACACGTTATTATTAAATTAAATCCTGGTGAAGCACCAAATGATGTGACGCTGATTGAAGCTGCTATGCTTGCTGCTTACTTTAGTAAAGCTAAATTCTCTAGCAATGTAGCCATTGATTATACCTACCGTAAAAATGTTAAAAAGGTTCCAAATGCGAAACCTGGTATGGTTATCTACACAAACTTTAATACAGTTTATGTCACACCAGATGAAAAACTCATTAAATCTTTAGAAAAAGGGATTCAAGGAAAATAAACCTTATCCATCACTTAAATAAAAGTCCTATAGAAGCAGGTATTTCTCCTGTGTTCTATAGGACTTTTATTTAAGTGAAAATTTATTTATTTCCTTCTTTAAACCTACCAAGAATGACAAATGCTAAAATAGAGGCTATACCTGCAAAAACAAAAGGTAGTTTAGGGCCAATTCCAAAAATAAATCCTGAGACAAGTGAACCTATGACCATCCCTAAGGCTTTAGCTGAACCTTGAACACCCATTACTGTTCCATAGTCTTTATCTGCTAACTTAGAAACCATACTTTGTTGAATAGGCATAACAAGTGCACTCACAGCTACAAATCCTACGAGGCAAAGAAGTGCTACTACCATAGAGCTTACAAGACTTGCTATAATTAAAAATATACCTGTTAAGCATGTTGTGTAACGAATAAGTGTTTTCTCCGCTACTTTCGTACTAAGCCATGGACCTATAAAGACATTCATAATAAGTCCAATAACGCCTGCTATAGCCAGTACAAGTCCATTTACTGTACTTGGCATATTTAGTACTGATTCAATATAATAATTAATGGTTGAGTTATAAGATGTTGTGGTCATATTAATAAGTGCCATAACTACAATCAATATACCTATAGCCGAATGGTAATCTAATGTCGTTCTACGTGGCTTTAAGTGTTCTAAGTAGATCACTATCTTTTCATGCTTTTCACTTTTAGTTGCCTTTTGATAAATAAATGGAATGAGTACAAGTGCTAATACAAAACAAAAGCTCCCTTGTGCTAAAAATGTATATTGGTAATTATTTTGTCCAATAAATCCACCTAATAGCGATCCTATTGAAGCCCCTAGTGAGAGTGTGGCTGTGTAATACGATAAATAACGCATACGTTCTTTAGGGCTCGTTAAGTCTGTTAAATAAGCTAATGCTGTTGTTATATAACAAATAGAAAATGTACCTCCTACCAATCTAAAAATCATAATCGGTAAAATTTGATGACTAAGTCCAAATCCCCATTGACTGAGTCCATATCCTATGACACCTAAAATAAGAAATTTCTTTCTCCCTTTTTGATCGGATAAAGAGCCCCATACAGGAGACATGACATAGTTTGCAACTGCCATTAAGGCAAAGAAAACACCAAACATATAGCTTGGAAAACCATTTTCATTAATTAACTTTGGCGTTACAGGATGAGCCATATTAAATGCAGCCATAATAAATAAATTTAAAATGAGCAAAATGTGTATTTGCTTCCTATTCGCTTTTTCTTCTGTTTGAATTAATCTGTCCATTGTTTATTCCTTCAATTCTAATGATAGTCCCTTCTATTGTAGCAAGGTCATCTACCTTTATTCAATATATACTTTTGTTTTTTCAGGAATATTTTTATAGATCCAACCACTATCTTCTTCAGATAAGCGAATACAGCCATGAGATACACGACTTCCTAACTGATAAAGTCCTGATTTAACATACTCTCCTGTTTTATCAAATAAAATAGAGTGATACATATAATCTCTAAATATAACAGAAGCATTTTTACAACGATAGCCCTTTTCCATACCAAAGTAAGGTACTTTATATTCTATCTCAAAATGTCCTGATGGCGTTAAACTTTTATCTTTACCTGTTGAACATTTCATCACTTTAACAAGTTCCCATTGATTTTTTTCTCCCTTAAAGGCATAGGTACGTTGTCTTAAAAGGTCTGTCCAAAGTAAATACTCTGTTTGACTTTCATAATCTTTAAGATTCACATAGTCTTCTAACTCCTTTTGTGTTGCTTCTCTAAGCCACTGTCCATTATCTCCTATAATTGTAATGCTTCCTAAAGGGACTGTTACTTTTTTCCCCTTTTCATCTAATATAACGTGATACTGACCTTTCTCACTTCTCCAAAGTTCTACTTCTTCACCATTTTCAAACTGGCCTACTTTATAGTTTATTTTAGCTGTCACTTTAAATTTAGGAAAAATTTTTTCTAAAGCTTTAATACGCTTTACCTTCATATAACCATTATAAAGAGGAATAGGCCTTTGCCCATAGCTTTCTGGAGAAGGCATCTGGAAATCTTGTATGGTTTCTATATAGGTATTAAGATAGATGACCGCCTTACCTTCTATAGTGGGTTGTATCTCTATCTTTTTCTCACATCTAGGGGGTAAAACTTGATTTTTCATATAAAGATCAATAAAGTTTTCACCATCCCAATACATATCAATATAATCAAAATAAATAGGATACGCTGAGCAGTTAACAATGGACCCATTTAAAATTTTCAAATAGTTTGCTTCACTGTATACTGGCTCTTCTAACCTATAGCCATCCGATGTTGCCGTTAAATCATAAAGTACCCCAAGTGTCTCTACAGGAATCATGATAGTCTTCTCTACTTTTATATGATACGTCGGTATGTACCCTATTAAAATAGGCTGCTCACCAAGTCTGACATCAACCTCAGTTCCACTATAAGGTACAATTTCTGCTAAAGTTTCTTCCTTACCTAATCTAGAAAACACTAATGTGTCTCCTATTTGGTCAAACTTAACCCCTATTGTAAGGAGTGTTTCTATAGGTAGAAGGGTTGTTTCATTGACCTCATATAAGCTAAATGTTTCCTCTTTAAACTTTAAAGTTTGTCCACTCTCTACTAAGTGTCCGATTACTAAGTTTGTATCAAAGCCTTTTAGTTCCTCACCATATAAGACATTACAACTTAGCCCAATAATGCATATAATTAAGATAAAAAAATTTGGGCGTCTCATCATCTCATTCCTCGTTTTTTCTTTTATGTTGCCCGATTGCCTATCTAAACATACAAAAAAAAGCGCTCTTACATTTTAAAATGCAAGAACACTTCTATTTATTATTTAATTTCCTGATGTTGGTATGAATGGTATAATACGACTCGCAAAGTTTTGCATTGTAATCGTTTGAAGCCATATTGTCCCCGGGCCTGTTAGTTTTGTTAAAAAGAGCCCTTCTCCACCAAAGAAGATATTCTTAAACCCTTTAACTGTCTCAATTTCATAACGTACACCACGTTCAAAACCAACTACATTTCCTGTATCAACTTTTACAACTTCACCCGGTGCTAAGTCACGTCTTACAACACTCCCTGCAACTTCTAAAAACACCATTCCATGTCCACTAATACGTTGGAGAATAAATCCCTCTCCACCAAACATACCTGCTGAGAAACGTTTTGTAAATTCCACACCTAATTCCACACCCGTTGTTCCACATAGGAAAGCACTTTTTTGGCAAATGTATTCTTTTGAACCATCTACTTCTAAAGCTAAAATTTTACCAGGAAAAGTTGAAGCAAATACGATTTCCGCATCAGGCTTTCTAGAAGTATAAGTCGCCATAAATAAGGATTCCCCTGAAAACATACGACCAATCCCTTTCATAAGACCACCTTTTACATTGGTATCCATGACAATACCATCATCCATCCAAGCCATGCCACCAGATTGTGTATAAATACTTTCGCCTGAATTAAGTTTTACTGATACCGCTGGTAAATCATCTCCAAAAACACGATACTCCATATTATTCCCCCTTTATCTCATTTCATGTTTATTATACAGCCGTCTATTTCTCCATGCAACTTAAGATTTATTAAGAAATAACTTTTAAATACGCTTCTTTAATTGCTTCATAACTTCCTTCAAGTGTTCCTTGGCAAATTTCTCTCCCTCCACCTTTACCTTTAAACTGACTATTAAGCGTTTTCGCCCAACCGCCTACAAGTTCACTCGGTCCACCCAATGCATATTTATAACCTTTCTCATCACAGGTAAGTAATAAACATGGCGCTGTAGAACGCTCCATCCATATACTTGCAAAAAGGCGTAATTCAAAAGGTGTTGCTTCTTCAAGGGTACATAAAGGTTCCTGAAGGTCTACTTGGGCCATTTTAGTTTCAAACACTTGACGCTTAAGTTTAGCAACTTGTTGCTTTAAGTCCTCTTTTTCTTCCACGAGACGACAAACTCCCTCTACCACTTCTTCGCTCTTAACAGACAATTTATCCATTAGAGCATAAACTTGATTATTTTTTAGTTGATAATCTTTTAAAGCACGCCCCCCACATAATAAGGTCAACCTGGTTCCACTTCTATGCTTATCGGCTGTTATTATTTTGATTACACCAATTTCACCTGTTGTTTCAACATGTACACCGCAGCACGCACAACAGTCATATCCTTCAATATCTACTAAGCGAATGATTCCTTCTAATCTCTTTTTAGAGCGATATGGAATCGTTTCAATTTCTTGTTGTGTATAGCCTTTTCCTTGTATAGGAATATTTTGATAGACTGCTTCATTGGCTAACCGCTCAACTTCTTCTACTTGCTCTTTGGTGAGTACACCATCAAAGTCTGCTGTCATCTTTTCTTCTCCAAGACTAAAACCTACATTGTTATAGCCATAGAGTTTATGAATAAGACCAGAGACAATATGTTCTCCGCTATGTTGCTGCATAAAGTCACGTCGTCTCTTTGCGTCCACAATGCCTTCTACCTCTTGTCCTACTTCTAGTGGTTCCCCTACAATATGATAAATATGCTCCTCTTCTTCTAGAAGCTTAACTACTGGCAATCCATTCAAAATCCCTTGGTCTGCTGGTTGCCCACCTCCTCCAGGGAAAAATGCTGTTTGATCGAGCAATACACAATAGCCTGCTTCACTTTCTATACATTTTATAACTTTTGCCTTAAAAGCCATCTCATAAGGCTTTTTATAATAAATTAAATGCGTCATCTGTACACCTCCATTAAATTTATTTTAATCCAAGCTAATTATTTCGTCTATGTATAAATATAACAGTTCTACCTCATTCATACTCTCAATACAAAAAGAGCTATTACATTTCACTGTGTAATAGCTCTTTTTTATATTCTATTTAACTTCTTTTACCCATTGATTTAATACTTTATACATTGCACGTCCAATTCTTAAATAGGCACCTTCATCTAAGTTAGCTAAAGATACACGCACACCCCACTTAGAGGATGCAAAACCATCAGCTGCAAGCAAAATCACATTATGTTGATGTGCTAATTCATAAAGGAAATCTACACATTTATAGCGTGAAATAACAGCATCTGCTACTTCTTGTCCCCATTCCTCTACTAACCACTCCTTGAGATTAACTTCTGTGTAGTAGTATGCATCATAAGGATCTTTTTTTATTACACGTTGCATCCCTTCATAAAGAGTGCGTTTACGTTTTTTACAAATACGTCTTGTAAGCTTCTTATAATGGTCACCTTCATCTAGAAGCGCAAAACCGCTAAAGAAAGCCATCTGTACTTGTTGCGGTGTAGAAAGTCCTGCTGTATGATTAAGGGCAACAAGACGACTGTCTGCTACCATACGATCAATAAACTTTACATCACAGGCATGTGTACCAAGTGATGTATAACGTTTTTCTAACTCTTCATGTTCCCATGGTTGTAATTTTTTAATTTGATCATCAAAAACATTACGCTCATGTAAGAGTACTGTCCCAAGTCTCCAGCCTGTTACACCAAAGTATTTTGAGAATGAGTAAATGCAAAGTGTATTATAAGGTAAATCTGCTAGTAAAGAACAAAATTGAGGTACAAAAGTACTATACACATCGTCTGTCACAATCATTAGATCTGGACGGTCATTTTTGACAAGATCAATAAGGTATTGCTTACTTGTTCCACTTAATGCAATAGAAAGTGGATTGTTTGGATTAACAATAAAGACTGCTTTTACCTCATTATCTTTAAGCTGATCAAGTGCTTCTTTTGTATATTGCATACTTGTATGACCATCTTCTTCAACTTCAGTTGCACGAATATAGATGGTTTCAAACTCGTAATCTGGAAGTTCTGGTATTTCTAAGTATGGTGTAAAAATAGGGGTCATAAGTGCAATTTTATCCCCTTTATGTAAAAGATGATTATGCATCAGAGAATCAAATAAATAACACATTCCTGCTGCGCCACCTTCCACACTAAACATATCAAACTTACCTTCAATTTCTCTATTAGGACAGAGTTCTTTAAGTAAATAGGCTTTTACAAGCTTTTCAATATGTACTAAAGAACGATCTGGAAACGGATATTGATCTCCAATAATCCCATGGGCTAACTCATGAATCCAAGCCTCTTCCTTAAATCCTAATGTTTTAACACCATAATCTACAAACTCACGGATAAAACCTGCAACTTTACGATCTGGGTATGCACTTAAAAAGCGAGTAAGTCGGGCGCCAATACCATCTCGGCTTGGCATCCCTGCTAAGTTTTCTTCTTGCCATGTACGTTGTGTTTCAAGTACTGCAAATTGGCCAAAAGCAAAGAAAGCTTGTCTTGGAAGAGTAGCAGTCCAGTTTGGATTCCCTCTTCCTGCATCTAAAATAGGTTGTTTTTCTTTTGAACTTTTAGCAATGTTGATTAAAATTTCCTTAAATTCAAAGCCGCTAATTTTATCGTATAACGACTCTACTTCTCCTCTTGTTGGACAAGACATGATGTGACCTCCTAGTGTTCTTCCCGCAAAAAGCTTACACTTTATAATTGATTAATTTTATTTGTTGTATAATCTAATACTTTTTGTACTTCTTCTTCATACTGAGTTGTTTTTTCCATAGATAAGTTTCCAACAGTTTGTGTCATTGGAAGTTCACCTAAAAGTTCAACATCCATCTCCTTGAAGAATTGATCCATACCCTCTTGATTAAACATTCTAATTTTCTTGCTACAATCTGGGCAAAGGATATAGCTCATATTTTCAATAACCCCAATAATAGGTACATTCATTTTACGTGTCATGTTAATAGCCTTAGATACAATCATAGAAACCATATCTTGTGGTGTAGAAATCATGACAACACCAGTCATTGGAATAGATTGCATTGTTGTAAGAGCAACATCACCTGTTCCTGGTGGCATATCGATTACTAAGTAATCTAAATCTCCCCATACAACATCTTGATAAAATTGTTTAACTGCACCTGCAATCACTGGACCTCTCCAGATAACTGGTTGATTTTCATCTTCCATAAGAAGATTAACAGACATCACACGAATGCCTTCCTCTGTTTCAACTGGGTAAATTAATTCACCTTCTGTTCTAACATTAGCTTCTTTAATGTGTAAAAGTCTTGGTATACTTGGTCCTGTAATATCAGCATCCATAATACCCACTTTATGACCTTGGCTAGCAAGTGTTTTTGCAAGTAATACAGACATTGTAGATTTACCAACGCCACCTTTACCACTCATGACACCAATAATCTTTTTAATACTACCATGTGTATTTAATTCTATTTGACAAGATGATTCACTTTTGTTGCATGAACCATGACTTGGACAACTACTACAATTTGACATCTTTAATCACCTCGTATTTTATGTTTCTTTTTTATTCTAGGTCTCTTATTCTCAACTGTCAAACCTATTTAAAAAGATGTAATTAATTTATTATTAAAAACTATCATACAGCATTTCATCATCATCTACCCATTTATGACTACATGCATTACAGCTATAATATTCATCTACAACAAAACGTACTTCATTGCTCTCTATTTCAAAAGATTGGCGTACTTTATCTAACACATCTTCCTTAAGACATTTATCATAATAGATGACATATTGTTTACTATTGGTATTATAAGCTACACGACCTCTTGGCCAAAAATCATATTTTTCATTGAATTTGGCTTCAAACTCATTACGCCATACACGGTCATGTCCTTCTGGTGGATTATAGAAAACACCTTGAATGGTTCCTTGCTGTCTGTCGTATTTTTTAGTTAAAATATCGTCTTGTTGACAAAAAAACACGCCTATTTGTGCCATGTTTGCGCCCCCTTATTCATATATTATGTCTATTCATTTCTATCCATTATGTCTAACTTTCATCTATTTGTCAAACATCTTTTTTGAATCCTTTTAAGCAAATAAAAACCACATCAAAACTTTTCTCCTGCAAAAGAAATTTTTGATGTGGTTCACTTTATCTTAAAATAGATTGTGCCATACGTCTATAAGTATGACGAATGCCACGTATAGCAATAGAGAGTGTCTTAATATTTTCTGGAAGTGCCATACCAAAGGTACCGCAATCTCCAATGTGTTGAATATCTGCACCTGCCATTTTTGAAAGGAGTGCCATTTGCTCAATCACACTTTCACTTGATCCCTCTTGTGAAGTGCCTATTGTTGTCATTGCCAATGCACCCGCTTCATGAATCGTATTTGTCATTTGCTTTGCTAGTTCTAAATCAAACCCTGGCACTGTACCTGGCGCCGGGAAAAGTACAATATCTGCACCACACTCTACAAAATCCTTCACACAAGCTACATCATATAAGTTACCACTACCTGCGCCATGCATTTTACCTGCAATAATTAAAACTTCTTCTCCCAATACCTCTTTAGCTAGCTTAATACCTTCACAAATAGTTTCATGGGTTACACCTGTATTCGGATTTCCTGTAAGGACTATATAATCAAAACCATAGGCTAAAGCACGTTCTAAATTCTCACGACTTAAACAATAGCCTGGTTCATAAGTGCTTCCTTCTGGCACCGGTTCTAAGTTTACACCAATTAAGCGACCCACCATTTTTTTTAATTTTCGAATATAATCAGTATCCACCAAATTATCTGCAATTTGCTTTTCTAACTTCTTAACTAATTCACCCATTCCTTGCATAGCATCTATTTCCGGATGCACACCCCATATAAATGGTGCATTAAAATTAAAAGTATTGAGTGTAATCATATCTGCTCCAAAACTTGCCGCAAGCTCTAAGTTAGATACTTCTCTAATATAAGGGGTATAGCTTACAATCGTTTCAGAAACAACAGTACGCCCTTCTGATGTGGCAATAATCTGTTTAAGTTCCTTCTTACTTAGTGATTCAATATCTTTAGTTGTGAGCTCAAAAATTCTTTTCATTTTATCCTCCTATTGTTCATCCATTGCACGATTGGCAAGCGCATCTGCTTTATTATTTCCAAAATTATCACTGTGCCCTTTAACTTTTACAAATTTAATATCTTTAAATTTTTGTTTTTCCGCATACAGCTGTTGCCAAAGTTCTTTATTTTCTACAGGCTCTTTCTTTGATGTCACCCAGCCTTTTTTCATCCAATTATAAATCCAACTTGTAATCCCATTTAAAACATAGGCGCTATCTACCATAACTTCTATGGGTACATCTTTCCATTTAACTGCGCGTAAACCTTCTATACAAGCTGTAAGCTCCATAATATTATTGGTTGTTCCACGGGTTCCACCATAAAGTTCTTTTGTTTTATCTTGATAGGTTAAATATACACCCCATCCACCTATATTATTATTTTTCCCATTTCCACGACATCCACCATCGCAATAAATGATTATTTTATCCATAGTTCACCTATTTTCTCATCTCATTTAGTTTTAGTCCATTTACCTTTATTATATCTAACTTATCCCTGAAATTAAACACCTAATAAAATACAAAATCCCTAGAATTCCTTCTAGGGATCATAAATTCTTTTAAATTATACGAGGTAATGAATAAAAGCTGTCGCAAGCCCAAGGAAGAAGAAGAAACCAAGTACATCTGTAAATGTGGTTACAAATACTGAAGATGCTAAAGCAGGGTCTATCTTCATTTTCTTAAGAACAATCGGCACAACAAGTCCTGATAATGTCGCTACAATCATGTTAAGAATCATAGCAATACCTATGACTGCTCCAAATATAATATTACCTTCCCATAAGTAGCCAAGCACTGCTATAACAGCACCAATAGATACCCCTGTAATAAGACCAATTCCAAGTTCTTTAAGTAAGGCTTTTTTAAAGTGTTTTAAATCTAATTCTCCCAGTGCCAATCCACGTACAATAACAGTCAGTGTTTGTGTACCTGCATTACCACCCATCCCAGCTACAATTGGCATAAAAGTAGCCAGAGAAACAACTTTTTCAATTGTTCCTTCAAAAAGTCCTACTACAGCAGAAGCAAAGATTGCTGTGAGTAAGTTTACAAATAACCAAGGCAATCTACTTTTAACAGATTCTTTTAAAGTACCATTAACTTTTTCACCTTCACCAACACCCCCTAGTTTATGGATGTCTTCGGTATTTTCATCACGTAAGATTTGCATGACGTCATCAACTGTTACGATACCAAGTAGGCGCCCAACACGATCTACAACAGGTAGTGTTAAATAACCATATTTCTCAAATAAATGCCCTACTTCTTCTTGATCCATATCAAAAGGAATGGTCTCTACATTGGGTTGCAAAATTTCCCCTATAGTTGTATCAAAATGAGTTGTTACTAACTCTTTAAGTGTTACAACTCCTTTTAATTTATCAAAATCATCAACGACATATAAGTCATAGGCATGATCAATTTCTTCTTTATTATCTTGTAAATATCTTAAAGTTTGTTTTACTGTCATATAAGCTTTAACACAAACAAACTCTGTTGCCATAATCCCTGCTGCAGTATCTGGATCGTAACTTAAAAGTTGGCGTACTTTTCTTGCATCTTCTTCTGTCATCTTCGCTAAGATTTTATTTGCCTGTGTTTCATCTAGCATTCCTAATAAGTCTGTAAGCTCATCAGACGCCATTTCTTCAATAATATTGCGTTGTCTATTTTCACTAAAACTTGTAAGTAAGTTATATTTTTCTTCTGGCTCTGCCTCATCAATAATTGAGGCAATATAATGTTCTGGTAGTCTACTTAAAATATCTAATCCGTTTTCTTCATCTTCTTTTAAGATATCTAAAATATCAACTGGGTGGATATTTTCAATGTATTCAATAATTCTTGCTTGTGGTGCGTGAAGAAGAAACTTTTTAAGTTCTTCTTGGCTCATGTTTGTTTTCATTATCTGTCCCCTCTCTCAGGGAGCACCAGTTCCTACTGTGGTATGACTGGCCGCATCCCCGTCTATCTGATTACTTCCCGATTGTTCGTTGCTACTCTTTGGCGAATCCAATCATACCACCTCCTTTTATCTTCTACTTATTCCTATAACATTTTTATTCATTATATAACTTCCTAGACACATAAAAAAGGCTTCTTGCTAGACGCAAAAAGCCATAAAATACGGACTTCACAACGTTTTAGCACTATAAAGCGTAGACGATTTGTCAGCTACATTAAAAATAACCTTGTGGATCATTTCTGTTCACCCATTGGAATCTCTAGATTTTTCTGGGCAGCAGCCTGTGTCTTTATAGGAGCCTCACCTAAAAAATGTCACTCTTCTTTATTCATCATACAAAATCCCTTTTTATCTGTCAATAGAATGTCTTAAAAGCTTACTTGTAAAACGCATAATTAATTTTAAGATTTCATTAACTAAAATAACTGAAGTACCTACTAAAATAATTTTACCCCACATATTTTGATTAAGTGGTACGGCATTAAAGAACTTACCTGCAAATTGAGTAATAATAATTTGTACAGCACCTGTTGCTGCAATGACTTGCAATGCAATTTTATTCTTTGTAAAGTTTGGGAAAATACTTGCAATACCAAATTCTCTACAGTTAAAAGCATTAAACAATACTAAAAATGCAAATAAACTAAAGGTTACTGTTTGCATTTCACTGGCATGTCCAATGACACGTGTTGGATCTGCGCCAAGGAAATTCCACTTAATTTGTGCATAAAGTACGCCTGCGATATACAAACTGTTAAGGGCAATAGTCAAAATCATAAAACGGTTAATAATACTCGCTTTACGATCAATAGGTTTACGTTTCATAACTGTTTCACGAATCGGTTCAAGTCCCAGTACTAAAGCAGGTGGTCCATCCATAATAATATTAATCCATAAGAGATGGATCGTTGTAAATGGCATATCATGTCCCATCAGTTGGCTAAGAATAGCCATTAAGAACGCAATAATGTTAACCGTAAGCTGGAACTGAATAAAGCGTTGGAAGTTATTATAAATCCCACGTCCCCATTTAATAGCTTGTACAATGGTACTAAAACTATCATCTGTCAAAATAATATCTGCTGCATTTTTACTCACTTCTGTCCCTGCAATACCCATGGCTACACCTACATCTGCTTTTGTAAGAGCAGGGGCATCGTTAATACCATCTCCAGTTACAGCTACAACTTCACCATTGCGTTGTAAGGCTTGTACAATACGCATTTTAGTTGTAGGTTTTGATCTTGCTACAATACCAATTGTTTTAATTTCTTTACAAAGGTCTTCTTCACTAAGCTCATCAATATAGCTTGATTCAACTGCTCTTAATTGATTTGGTCCTCCTACAATGCCAAGTTGTTTACCTATAGCAATAGCCGTTTGAATATTATCCCCTGTAAGCATTTTCGTTTCAATACCACCATCTGCGGCAATTTCAATAGATTCTTGTACACCGTCGCGAAGAGGATCTTGTATACCTACAAATCCTTGGAAGATTAAAGTTTTATTCCAATTTTCTCGTGTCTTATAGTCTTTGATTGTTTCACTTTCTAAATAGCCAAAACCTAATACACGCATGGCTTCTTTTTGGAGACATGCCATTTCCTTTAAAATTTCTTGTTTACGTGTTCCTGTAAGAGGTACAACATTATCACCACGTCTTTCATACTGGCATTGTTCTAATATAACTTCTGGCGCACCTTTTGAATAAATTTTATACTTTTTAGGTGTGTGAATAATGGTAAGCATATATTTGTTTTGAGAATTAAATGGCATTTGACGTACTAAGTCACTTACCTCTCTTGCTGTTTGATAATTAAAATCTTTGCAAAGTCTTAAAAGTGCACATTCCGTAGCACTTCCTATGTATTTAGGTTCTTGTCCACTATATTCTACATCTGCTGTACTATTGATAAGGCAATTATGAATGAAATCTTTGTATTTAGGAAAAGCATTCTTATCAATATATTTCCCCTCTAAATAGACACGCTCAACTTGCATACGATTTTGTGTCAATGTTCCTGTTTTATCACTACAAATAACACTTACACTACCGATTGTTTCACAAGCTTCTTTTTTACGTACAAGTGCATTTATTTTTGCCATTTGTTTCATTGTAATAGCAAGAGTAATATTGATCATTGTTGTTAAACCTTCTGGTACTGCTGCTACAATAAGTGCAACACAAACAACAAAAGCTGTTTTAATATCTGGGAAACACGTAGCGAGCCCACCCAGTGAAGCCTTTAGAGCCTCTCCATTTCTAAAGTCTAACTTGATAGAAGATTCCTGTATAATTTGGCAAAACATATAGACAAATAACATAGCTGCAATCGCTGAAGAAATTTGTGAAATACGTTTCCCTAAATGATCTAGTTTGATCTGAAGTGGCGTATCTGTATCACGTTCTCCAAGTTCACGTGCAATATGCCCCATCTCTGTTCCATCTCCTGTTGCAGTTACAACCATTATAGCTGTTCCTTGGGCAACTAAGGTACCACCAAAAAGCATATTTTTCTGATCTGCTAAATGGTCTGATTCTATAATACAATCATGCTTTACAACGTCATCTGATTCTCCAGTCAGCATGTCCTCTCTTACTTTAAACTCAAGTGCTTTGAGGATACGTCCATCTGCTGGCACCATATCTCCTGTTTCCAAGAAAATAATATCTCCAATAACTACATCACTTTTATGAATAATTTTTTTTACACCATCACGCATGACTTTAACTTGTATATCTTCTGTCATCTGAGCCAGTGCATCTGCTGCTTTCTTAGATTTACTTTCTGTAATAAAACCAATTGTACTACCAATTAAAATAGCCAAACAAATACCTATTGCATCATGGTACTCTTTAATAAGCAAGCTAATCCCTGCTGCAATCAGCAAAATAATAATCAATTGTTGGCTTAAAAGTTCTTTGACCTCTTGAATGAGACTACTTTGTTTGGGCTTAGTAAATTCATTTTTTCCATAGGTTTGAATACGATTACCCGCTTCTTTTTCTGTAAGTCCCTTTTCTTCTAACACCTTGAGTTGCTTTAGAACTTTATCCTTAGGTTGTCTGTAAAACTTATTTTCCACAGTATCTTGTCCTCCTTCTCCCTTAAGTATAGGTAATGTATTATATGCCTACATTTTCACAAATATGCCAACTTGTCCTCTATTTTATCTCTCTGTCCTCTCTTCCTCCCAAAACCATTCTCATCACTGAAAAATACCTTCGTACAATAAAAAAAGAGACTACTTTTAAGTAATCTCCTCTACTAATTAAAACAATTTCATAAAAGCTAAAATAATTAATGTCACACCACTTAGCCATGAAATTTGTATGTTTTTAAGTTTAGCTAATTTATGTCCTAGCCAGCAACCTAATAAGATTGCAACCATACTGACAATCATAGAAACAATAGCTGTTTCTAGATAAGGTGTTTCTACAAGACCACTTCCAAATCCTGCAGCAATACCATCTAAAGACAATACAATCCCTAAAGATATGGCTTCTTTAACACTTAAAACTTTTGAATGGTCTTGATCAGCTTTTGTATTATCCATATAAATGTCTAATATAAAATGATAGTCCCAACATTTAAAACTTAGTCCCTGTACATGATTAGAATGGCGATTAAGTACATCTTTAATGACACCTTCACAAAATCTTGACAGACCTAAAAGTAATAAAAGCACAAAACATACTATAGCAGTCACTTGTGGTGGCAACCAATTACTTACAAGTGCACCACATGCCATAGATATAAGTAAAATAACTGAACTTACGCCACTTAAGGCAAATGCAGAACCAAAAGGAATTTTAATTTCATCTACACCATAAGCAACGCTTGCCACAAAAGCATCTATAGATAAGGCCATGACTAATAATAAGACTTCTATCATGTTATCCTAAACCACCTTCATTGATCTTCTCCTTATCTATTTATATGAAATTCCCTTAAAAAGGTTCTACTCCTTCTTCGTTAAAAGGTGGGATAAAACTTTCTTTATTGGTCTCACCTTCCTGAATAAAACCATTTTCTACACCTAATTCAATGGCATAATCCACTAAATAGTCATAATGTGCTGGCGAAAGTGAGCGATTTAACTCAGGATACTGGCTGACATGTGGCAAAGGCGTATATTGATTCATAATACTTATAAAAATTTTATCACCATAAGTATGATAAAGTGTCTCAATAATTTTTTTAGAATCAAATAACAACCCTGGCAACATAAGATGCCTTACAATAACACCTTTTTGGATAACCCCTTCTTCATTAAAACGTGCTTTACCTACTTGACGTACCATTTCTTCTAACGCTTCACTGGCATAGGTTTTATAACCTGGTGCAGAAGAATACTTTTGGGCATAGCTCTCTTTAAAATATTTGAAATCTGGTAGGTACACATCAATAGATCCTTCTAACAGTTTTAAAGTTTCTACCCTTTCATAACCACTGCTATTATAGATAATAGGCAGATGAAGACCTTTGCTTTTTGCCTGTTTTAAAGCTTCTATAATTTGTGGCACATAATGGGTAGGTGTCACTAAATTAATATTGAGTGCCCCCTGCTCCTGAAGTTCAATAAAAATTTGTGCCAATCTTTCTATTGTAATACCTTTACCTTTTCCAACTGTACTAATTTCATGATTCTGGCAAAATACACATTTTAAAGTACAGTGTGAAAAGAATACCGTTCCTGATCCTTTTTCACCTGATATACAAGGTTCCTCCCAGTAATGAAGTGCAGCACGGGCAATATATACCTTACTATCTGCCTTACAAAATCCAAGTTGTCCTTCTAAACGGTTAACCCCACATGCTCTTGGACAAAGTTTACATGCTTGTAATTTTTCTAACATTTTTATGCCCTCTCTTTTACAAACTCTCTATAGACTTAAAACGACTCGCTTCTTCCATAATCTTTGTACGATTACCAATAACACAAGTTCCATTAAGCTTACATACTGCTTCTACTAAATCTGCACAATTTCTTAAATCTTCTATGGTGGTATTTAAAACTTCTTGCCATTCTTTTTCAATGATATCCTTAGTGACATGGGTAAGACCATAAATAAGGACTTGTTCACTTTTTTGTTCCATTGTTAAAGGATTAGTCAGCCCACCTATTGTCCCAATAATACAACGTTCTAATTCCTTTAACGAAAGGTCTAGTTTCTGGATAAAAGCTACTGCCTCATTAAAAGCCTCTAATGTGGCACCCAGTTCCGGATCACACGAAGAACAAAAGACCATATTCCCATCTCTTCCTAACGTTAACTGAGCACCATAGGCACCCCCTTGTAATCTTACCTTATCCCATAAATAGGTGCTGTCTAAAATATGATTAAGTACATATAAACTTCCCGTAAAGTTAAAACCTAAATCTTTAAAGTTTCCTCCCATAGTAATAGCCTGCACACCTGTTGCGGTGTAAAAAGCTTGATTCTTAATCTCAGGCTCAAACTGATAAGTTACTTTTTGTAATTGTTGTACAGGTAAACAACCTATAAACTGCTCTAAATAATTTTTTACCGTAGGTTGTGACTGAGCTGGTGCTGTTACACTCACAAATAAATCTTGGCGCTGTATAATCTGTTTATAAAGTCTTTCTAAGTTTTCTACCAATCTCTTAAAGCCTTTTTTCCTATCTTCTATAAGCTCCACTTTTAATGCTTTAAGAAAATCATAATAAATCATCCCAGATACATAATCTTCATAGATTGCCGCCTGAGATCCATAAGTATAAAGAGTACGTGTTGCACGGTATTCAGGCGTACTTTTAAAGCTTCGCTCCATTTCATAGAGTATTAAATCAATCAATTCATGAACCTTCATCTCATCATTAAACTGAGTGTGACAAGTGATTTCTTCAAGTAAATGAGGTAAGCTTTCTAGTTGAGACATTAACACCTTTAAAGATATTTTTAAATAGGGTTTAAAAGCATGAGTATTGTTACATTCTGCATAAGCTTGAACACTACAATTAAGTCCACCTGTTTCTTTATTTATAGCATTTTCTAAGGCATGATAACTATAATGAGTTGTACCTACATAGGTAAGAAGATTGCTCAGTAATCCTAAATAATTTAAATCTTTCTGACTTACACTTGCCACATCAAATAGCACATGAATATAAGCAATATCTTGTGTATCTAAATGATGCCACTGCCATGTTATGCCTTCTTCTTGACTCGTTGTAAAGGTTGGGTACTTTGGATGGTTAGGTAGATCCTCTAAACTTAAATGAGGTAACTTCTCTAAGTCCTCAATAGCATTTTGTTGTTCTTGCAAATCCTCAAGCGTTTCACTTGCTAAAATTAACTTTGTAAGACCTTCTTGTGTTAAACTTTGTTTATAAGCTTCAAGCTCATTATTAAACTTTATTTCTTCCATCTCATACTGTTTTTCATCAGGTTCTAAAAGAGCACAAACTGCATGGGAATTGTTTAAAAAGTATGTTTCTATAATCTGTTCAAAGTAACCTTTATCTTTTTGCTCTGCAATCTCTTGAAGTGCCTTTTCATACTTTAAATGACTAAAAGGATGTCCATCGTATAATACACCCATTTGTACCTCTTCACTTAAAATAACGCCCTTAGCTTCCCAAGGTGTGTCCCCTTCTTTCAAACTAAACGTTACTGTATTAAATGCCGCATCGATTAAATCTTTTGAAATACCTTCTTTCACTAACTTTTTAAACACGTTAAATATACGTTTTTTAAAGGTATTATGATGTGCCTTGTGTGTTCCATTTAATATAATAGAAAAAGTCGGTTGACGTTTCCCTGTATCATAGCCACTTTCGTCTATACTTTTACCGATACTCTTTTTACCAAGTAACACCTCATATAGAGGTGAAGCTGGACTTTTAAGAAGCATATGTTCTAACATTTCAAAAGCTAACCTTAACGTAACATTATGGATTTCTCCAACTACAAAAGTTAACGCTAGAAGTGCTTCTTCTTTTTCTTCTTTTGCTTCTATAGGATAATACCCCTGACACATTTTTAATGTTTCAAAAGGCTTTTGAAGAGGAATATCCGCTCTTATTTCTTCTTTTACAAAAGCTTGTAGTACTTCATCTAGTTGCTTAAGCCTTGCTTGTAAATCACACTTCCCATACAAGAAGAAAGTACAGTTGCTTGGTTTATAATAAGTATCATAAAAACTTAAAAATGCCTTTTCATCTAATTTTACAATCTCTTCTGGCTTTCCACCTGAATCATATTTATAGCATGTATCTGGGAATAAATTTTCATGAATAAGATGCTCAAGTCTTGTAGAAGGCTCCATATATTCACCATTCATTTCATTGTAAACAATTCCTGTATAACTTAAAGGACTTTCAGCATCTTCTATACTATAGCGCCATCCTTCTTGCTTAAACAAATAAAGTCGCTCATGAATTAATGGATGAAAGATTAAATCTAAGTACACTTCAATCAAGTTACCAAAATCTTTTTCATTTTGGCTCGCACAATAATACATGGTCATATCTTTATAAGTACATGCATTTAAGCTAGTATTTAGTGAACCTTTATCTAATTCCATAAATGTATCTTTCAATGGATATTTTTTAGAAGCGCAACACACCGTATGCTCAACAATATGGGCCACACCTGTATTATTTGTAGGCAGTGTCTTAAACGATGCTGTAAAAACTTGATGATTATCTTCATTGTCAAGTTGTATAAGTCTTGCTCCACTTTTTATATGCTCATAAATACGTGCATAACTTCCTATCTCTTCAATCCATTCTTCTTCTATAAGTAAAAACCCATTTTCTTGGGCTATTTGCTGTAATAACATAAGGTATTCCTTTCTATTTTCCTAGTTCTTTATAGAACTAGCCATCTTACATTATAGCCTAGGTACAAAGCTTTTAAAAGTATTCTGCTTAACCATTGACCTGGAAATTTATATCCTATACTATAAAAACATACTAAACAGGAGGGATACCTATGCCAAATATAGAAAAACTTAAGCAATTTTTTGCTAAAGATCTTTTTGCACTTTCTCTAGGTATTGAAATTGTAGACATAAAAGAACACCAAGCGACTTGTGAACTCATACTAAAGGAAACCCATTATAATGCTGGTGGAAGTGTACAAGGTGGCGTACTTTTCACCCTAGGAGATTTTGCCTTTGCTGTTGCTAGTAATTCGGCAGGCTTTTTAACAGTCTCACTTAATAATACCATCTCTTATTTTTCACCTCCCAAGGGGAATAAACTCACTGCTACTGCAACACGTTTAAATAGTACAAAACGTACTTGTATTTATGAGGTCTCATTACTGGATACCTATGACACTTTAGTTGCCAAAATGACTGTAACAGGATATATCAAAGACATCCCTCTCGATGTGGTATAAATTTCAATAATTTTATATATAAAAAGGAGTAGCCTCTTACAAATTGCTACTCCTTTTTCCTATTTCATTAAGCTAAACTTACATTCATATCTATAACAAGAGCCCTCATATTGTCCTTAACCGTGTCTTTAGTACATCCTCTAAAGTCATTACCAAACATATCATAAACATTACTTGCAATATTAATCATAGGTAAACGGCCATACATTTTTTCACCATCTGTTAGAATGGCATGCTGAACAGGATAACCAAAGTTTCCTTCTGGTGTATAGTCTCCTCCACTTGCCATTACAACAAGTACTCCCATCTCACCATTCAATAATTCTTTAAGTGTTTTATCTGACGGTTCAACATAGGTATCGGTTAGTCCTAGCATGGGTACACCATCGTAGTCACATACGCTACTTCCCGTATAATCGTAACCATAGACTCTTGCAGTCTTTTTATCTGTATAAGGTGTTACGATTTTACCTTTTTCTATTAAATTAAATGTATAATCAGGATTAATACGCCCTTGGGCATCAAAGAAAGGTGTACCATAAGCTTCTTTTGTACTTTGTCCATATGTAAAATGCTCATTAAACTTTTGCTCACCTATACAATCTTTAAAAAGAGAACTTGACCTTCCTACACTTTCTCCATTTAGCTCTTGACGAAGCTTACTTTCTACTAATTGTAAATCAACAATGACTGGCATCTTATCTTGTTTAGGCAGTGCGACTTCCGTTCCATAACAGCCTACAATATGTTCAAATTCTTTTTGAAGTTTTTCTGGATTCCACTCTCTATCTATTTGGAATACACCTGTATCAAATACATTGACTGAATGTTCTTCTCTAACCAAAAGACTTGTTATAATAACCAAGTCTCGACTACATAAATTAAGACCACAATCATTTTTAAGTGTAACACAAGTTTCTTCCATATTAATCTTATTAGAAAAACTATAGTTTGGATAACTACGTCTTAAGTAATTCAAGAAGTTTTCAACTTCTTGAATAAAATCTACTTCATCAAATTCAATTTCACGAAGATCCATATACTCATCACAATCTTTAGCGACTTCTTCTTCATAAGGTATTTTTAAACTTAAATTAGCAATAGCCTCTTTTTCTAATTCCCCTAAATCTACTGTTCCAATACCACCAGCAACACCAATATAACCTTTATCATAAACTCTATAGCCTGTTTTAGTAATATTTTTCTTTCTTACTGACTCTAATTTACTATCTACTACATTTAATGAAATTTGTTTAACTGTCCTTGTGTAGATTTCTTTAATCATGTCTGTACCCCCTATTGTACGTCTAGATTTTGCACTCTAATATATGGTCCTCCAAAGCCTACTGGTAAAGGATATTGTTCCATTTTTCCGCAACCTCCACCTGTAAAGCTAAAAATTTCAACTTCATCGGAAATCCCATCAATAAGATGTAAGGTTTCCATTACATTTCCTGTTACAACAGCTACTGTAACAGGTTCCGCTATTTTGCCCTCACGAATTCTATAGGCTCTTTTAGGTGCAAGTGTAAAAGCTGTCATCCCTGAACCATGGGAAATATCATCTACATAGATCCCATCTTTCACTCCTGCAAAAAGTTCTTCTTTTGTGAGTGGCCCCTTATCAATATAAGTTGTTGTCATTCTAACAATAGGCTCAAACTCAAAGTTCATTGCACGTCCATTCCCTGTTACAGTTTCCTCTAATAGACCGGCTGTAGCAGTAGTATGCAACCTGCCTGCTAACTTACCATCACGAATCAAATAGTTCACTTTAGCAGTATTACCTTCATCATCATAAGGTGTATAACCCGATCCTACTAAATCTCCACGGTCTATAATATTTAAAGTATCTACACCTACAACTTTACCAATAGCCCATTCTGCTTTCATGGTTTCACTACCAAGCATCAAGTCCGCTTCGCTCTTATGTCCAAAGCTTTCATGAGCAAAAACACCGGATGCTGTTGGTGAAAAGACTACGGTATACTTTCCAGGTTCTACAGCTACTGCCTCTTTTATATAGGTACAGTCTTTTTTAATATTTTCTTCTACTTGATTATGTAATGTTTTAAGTGCTTCAAAGTTTTCTTGTGAAGTATTATAAGCATTATCAAAACGTTTCCCTTCTACGTTTAATGTATAAGCTACAATAATCCCAGCAGTCTCTTTGTCATACTTAATATTTGCTCCCTTACTTGAACAAAAAGTCTTACGAACAGATTTACCTATGTATCTAATATGATATTCCTTAACTTCACTAAACTTTTTGACTGTGTTTCCATATGCTTGAAGTAAACCAAACTGATCTTCTTTAGAAACATTTCTTAAAGTGTCTTCTTCAAACTTCATACAACTTTCTTGATGAACTTCTAACCCCATAACAGTTGGATGCTCCATAATCTGTGGGTTAGGTGTTGCCATCTGAGCTAACAATTGAATTTCTTCATCTATTTGCTCAAGTTGGGTTGTTGAACTATAGTACCATTTGTCTCCGTCAAATATACGGATAAATGCCCCTTTGTACTGGCGTTGTTTGTTTTCTTTCAGCGTATCATTTTGTAATCTAGCCTGTGCTTCAAAGACATCCTCAATACGCACATCTGTATACAAATCTTTTGGAAAATTAAACATAGCAAACCCCCTTTTACTTTTTTTAGACTCTTCCATTATAATCCAAATAATTACCCTTGTATATACAACACCTCATAATCAGCATTTTCCATTAATTCATTAAATATTAGTATTTTTAGGCTTATATAAAAATTTTTATTACAAAAAATACGTTGTATCTGACGAATCAGAATACAACGTATTTACTATTTTTCAATATGTGTATGTTCTACTGCTGCAAATAAAATATCATTGTATGCCCAATGTGTTGATTCTAAATCACTAAACTGATTTTGAATTTCAGCATCGCTACAATCTCTTTCAAAAATGCTATTGAGTGCTGTTACAGCTTCTGCACGTGAAATTGTATTGTCTGAATTAAATGTCACGACTTTTCTTGTCTTTCTAATTTGTTGTATTTTCTCAACCATACTTTGTGCTTCATTTTTTGTAATTGCATCAAATGGTCTAAATGTGCCATCTGCATAACCTGATACAATTCCAAGACTTTCTAGGTAACCTACGTAAGCATTACTGTAACGATTTGGACGGATATCTTCAAAAGAAGAAAGATCCCCGTGTTCATTTCCTTCTAATAATAGACGTGCGACCATTGTTGCAAACTCTTCACGTGTTACTGCACGTTCTGCTCTAAATGTACCATCTTCATAGCCTACTATATAAGGTAAATGTTTAATTTCTTTAGGTTCTTCTGGTTTAGTTGGTGGTTCTGGTACTTCAGGACAAACTGGTGGTTTTGGAAAGCTTGGCCAATTAATATCTGGGCACTCTTTATCTGGTTGACTTGGTTGTGGTACATAAAGGTTTTCTTCATCATCACAACCTGTTTCATAAGCATATGCTGGTACTTGTGTTATTGCTAAAGCCCCTAGAATGAGTGTTGCTACAACTTTTTTATATTTTAAGAATTTCATTTAAAACCCCTCCTCTTATTCTCGCTAGGCTAAATTATAACTTACCCCTTGACAGCATGTCCATGTTTTAGGAGTAATTACAAATCATTACCAATCCCTATGAAATTTTATTTGTTATATTTTAATGCTTACAAGACTTAATCTATTTTGCACTTTACAATTTTCCTCTTTTTGTATGTTCAATTTCGCTATATTTTTTTATAGTTAGGAGATACTAACTTTAATTCTTAGTAGAGGAGGTAAACATTATGTCACAATTAACAGCAAAAGAGCTTTCATGTTTTCAAGACTTATTAAGTGGCGAAGAACTACTTATTAAAAAGTTTAAAATGTTAGCAGATGCTACAACTGATGCAGAACTTAAAAATCAGTTTACAGACATTGCTAATCACCATCAACAACACTTTGACACAATTTATGCACAACTTCAATAGGAGGAACTACTATGAGCAATATTCCTGGATTTACAGAAAAAGAAATCTTAGCTGATGCTTTAGAAGCTCAAAAATCTGCTACAGCTCTTTATAATCTCATTGCTAACGAATGTGCAACAAAAGAGCTTAAAGATACTATGGTCAATCTATTAAACGATGAACACAATTTACAATATGGTGTATTTACATCTATGCACAATCGTGGATTTTATCCTACACCAGCTGCAGAACAACAAAAGGTAGATCAAGCTAAACAAACCTTTGCACCTCAAGCACATTGCAACTGCTAAAAATATTTATATAAAAAGAGGATGAGTAGCTAATCTACTCATCCTCTTTTTATGCTAAAAATAAGTCATAGCCAATCTTAACCATAAGTAAAGCTAACACAAGCATAAACATAGGTCTTATAATCTTCTTACCACCTTTAATTGCGAGTCCTGCTCCAATCCAGTTCCCTGCAATCCCAAATAGTGCTGCTGGGATTCCTATGCTCCACACAATCTTTCCATGGAGTGCAAAGGTAATAAACGCTGCTACATTAGAAGCTAAGTTTACAACTTTTGCATTCCCTGATGCTGTAATTAAGTCAAAGCCTATGATACCTGTATAAATCAAGATTAAAAAAGTACCTGTTCCAGGTCCAAAGAATCCGTCATATATACCAATGATAAATCCTGAAAGAATAGAGAGTACTATAACTTTCACACGATTCTCTTCTTGTAATGACTCATTCTCACCAAAATCCTTTTTAAAAAGAAGAAAAATTGCAATAATAGGTAATAAAACGAGCATAGTATAACTTAAATAACGCTCATCAATTACCATATTAATCATTGCCCCAAGAGGAGAGCCAACAAGTGCCGCCCCTGCTGATGTAAATGCTGCTATGTAGTGAATCTTTTTGTTCTTCATAAATCTAAACGTAGAAAGCAATGTACCAAATGTAGAAGAACATTTATTGGTACCAGTCGCTAAGTGAGGTGGTAAACCAGCTACCATATATGCTGGTAAGGAAATGATACCACCTCCTCCCACCATAGCATCAATTAGACCTGCTAAAAAAACTAATGGACATATCACAATCAACATTTTTATAAAATCCATATTTATCCCTTTTCTATCTATACATTAATTTTCTTTCTGATTGGTTACCTGTAACCATAATGAATGACTCCTTGGAAACTCTATACGTCCCAACATTTTAAGTAACTTCTTTAACTCATTTTCTTTAATATCCTTATAAACTTTATTCTCAAAACCTTCTTCATAGACATTAACTTGTTCATCTTTTAACCGCTCTATGGTAAGGCTTCTGTCTTTCTTATAGGTTTTAATAATGATGCATTGTCCCTCTTCTAGTTTTTTAAGCCGTTTCATCGTTGTTTCAATAAAATTGTCTTTTGTTATCATAAATCTTATTGCTTACCTTTATTCTTTGCTTCTTTTACCGCAAGTTTTGCCATTTCAAGTGCACCTTCTCTTGTTTGATTTCCACAGATAAATAAGTTTGGATGGCAAAATACGCATCCTTCAATACCAGTCAAATGTGAAAGCTCATCCTCTCGTTTAGCCCCCCAACTTACTGGTAAATCTACACGTGATTCAAAACTATCCTTTTGTTTAGGTACCGTTTGAACACGATAAGAACCTGCAATATCTTGGAATACTACAAACCATACAGCTTCATCTGTATCTTGTTCTAAAAGTAGGTCTTTCCATTTTACAGATTGAGTAAGTTCTAAAATATGTGTTTCATGGATAGGTTGCGTCTTTAGTGCTTCTTCTATATAATAGGCACTTTCATAATACTCTCCAAAACGTATCACTAATCGGCTTAAATAATAGTTTGCAAAATTTATCGCATCAAAGAAGGCTTGATCTACTGTGCGTTCTTCATGTGCTAATGGCATAAATCCACTAATGACTTGTGAAAGTGTTGTAACAGGGGATTCAAACGTATTAAGGGCAATACCATTATCTCCTGCATCAATTTGAATAATAAATTCATCTGCCACTTTTTTTGCTAATGTTTCTTGTTCTTTCACCTTTAAATGAGGACACATTTTAGCTACATAGTCTTTTCCAAAATCTCTCCAAAGTAAACCAAAAGCACAATAAGGAATCCCATCTTCTCTTAATTCCTTATCCATTTGATGATGGTCGTAACGTCCTTCTCCAACATCTGCAACTAAATCACATATTGCAAGTTCCTTTTCATCTCTTGTACGAATGACCTCTACATCTGGATATAATCCTTTAATCAAAGCAACACCGAATACTTCATCCGCATGAAAGACACCATTATGAACAGCCATTTTTTTTATATTCGTCATTTTCTTCCTCCTCATGTGTCTTTTTACACATCTAACTTGCATTATACTTGTTCTTTTTCCTATTAAAAAGGCTATAATGCTATACATTTTTCTATTTTACACTTTTTTTAACGAAAAAGGTAGTAACTTATGCTTGACTTTTCATCTAAAGGATATAATAATTACAGAGATTGCACCCTTTATTTCCTTACTTTATATATGGATTTAAATACATATGTTAAAAAAGGAAATTTAAATATAGATAAGGATGGTTGAATATGTCACAAGCAAATACTATGGATGAAATCCAAAAAAGAAGAACCTTTGCCATCATTTCTCACCCTGATGCTGGTAAAACAACATTAACTGAAAAATTCCTTCTTTACGGAGGAGCGATCCGTACTGCAGGTTCTGTTAAATCTAGAAGAACGCAAAAACATGCTGTATCTGACTGGATGGAAATCGAAAAGCAAAGAGGGATCTCTGTTACATCAAGTGTACTCCAATTTAACTATGATGGTTTCTGTATCAATATTCTTGATACACCTGGACATCAAGACTTCAGTGAGGATACTTACCGTACACTTGTTGCGGCTGATAGTGCTGTAATGGTTATCGACTCTGCAAAAGGGGTCGAAGAACAAACAAAAAAACTTTTCAAAGTTTGTAAAATGCGTGGGATTCCCATCTTTACTTTCATCAACAAATTAGATGCACAAGGTAAAGATCCACTTGAGCTTATTGAAGATATCGAAAATGCTCTTGGTATTCGTGCTTTCCCTATGGATTGGCCTATTGGTTGTGGTAAAGGCTTTAAAGGTGTTTACAACCGTCTTAAAAAACATATTGAGCTTTTTGATGATGGTGACCATGGTCAATCTATCGTTAATACAGTAGAATGTGATTTACAAGACGAAAACTTAGCAGATCTTTTAGGACAAGATTTACATGAAAAACTTCTTGAAGATATTGAACTTTTAGATATGGCTGGTGATGACTATAGCTTAGATCAAATCTTAGCTGGAGAACTTACACCTGTATTCTTTGGTAGTGCTATGACAAACTTTGGGGTTGAACCTTTCCTTAAAGCCTTCTTAGACATTACTCAACCACCTCAACCACGTAAAAGTAACTTAGGTGATGTACAACCAACAAAAGATTACTTCTCAGGCTTCATCTTCAAAATCCAAGCAAATATGAATCCAGCACATCGTGACCGTATTGCTTTCCTTCGTATTTGTTCAGGTAAATTTGAAAAAGGTATGATGACCAACCTTGTTCAAAAAAATAAAAAAGTAAAACTTGCTCAACCTCAACAATTCTTAGCACAAGATCGTGCTATGGTTGAAGAAGCTTATCCTGGAGATATTATTGGTATCCACGATCCTGGTATCTTTAATATTGGAGATACCCTTTGTAGTTCTGACCTTAAACTTCAATATGAAGGTATTCCACAATTTGCTCCTGAACACTTTATGAAAATATCAACAATCAATGCGCTTAAACGTAAACAATTCTTAAAAGGTGTTTCTCAACTTGCAGAAGAAGGTTCTATTCAAGTCTTTAAACCTCGCTTCACAGGTGCTGAAGAACTTATTATAGGAGTTGTAGGCGTACTTCAATTTGAAGTTCTTGAATATCGTCTTAACAATGAATATGGCGTAGAAATTAAAAAGCAACACTTACCATATAACTATATTCGTTGGATTGAACAAGAAAACTATGATCCTTCTAAATTTAAATTGACATCAGATGCTATCGTAGCAGAAACTGAAGATGGCAATCCAGTATTACTTTGCCAATACGAATGGTCTATCCGTCAAGTTATTGAACGTAATGAAGGGGTTGTGCTTCACGAGACACATCTTAGAACAAACTAACAAAAAGACACTCAAAATTTGAGTGTCTTTTTATGTTTATAATTGGCTCATTACTAGTATATCATTTTCTTTTATAATCGTTTGACCATTGGGAATTAATACATTATCCTCTCGTTTGATGAGAATAATTAATTTTTCAGGTCCAAGTGCTATTTGAGATAAAGATTTTCCTAACCAGTCGTTACCTTTTTCAACTTCTACTTCTGTAAGGTAAATACCTAACTCTTCTTCCAATGAAAGTGCACTAAGTATGACGCAGTCCCCAGCTTGAATAAGTGTATGCCCTTTAGGCACAATACGTCTATCTCCTCTTAGAATTAAGACTAATAGAACATCTGGTAATAAGGGAATATCTTTTATTTTTTTGCCGTTCCATGAATGATTTGATGTTATAGGGAGTTTTATAAATTGTACAGGTACTTCATCTGAATAATCACTAAATGTTTTCAAAACATTATCTTCATCATCAATCATATCCCATTTTTTTGCCATAAAAGGTATAAGGGATCCTTGCAGACTTATTGAAAAAAGGACAATAAAAAATACCATATGGAAAATATCATTTTTCATATAAGTTGGGCTAACAGTAGCCATAATTGCAAAAACAATTGAAGCCGCCCCTCTTAATCCTGACCACGAAACAAGTAGCTTTTGATTTAATGTCCCCTTAAATGGTGATAAAATTGCAAAGACTACTAAAGGGCGGGCAATAAAGGTTAAAAAAATTGCAATAGCCAATGAAGGAAGTAAGATTGCAGGGAGCTGAGATGGAAACGCTAAAAGGCCCAGTAAAAAGAAGATTAACATTTGCATAAGCCCTGTTACCCCATCGAAGAAATGAACAAGAGACTTTTTGTTAGGAATAGATTGATTACCTAAAATAATACCTAAAATATAAACACTTAAATAACCATTCCCACCAATAAGAGTAGATAGAGCATAAGCAATCAGTGGCATACTAAATACAAATATTGTATCAAATCCATCTGTAGAAAACTTTATTTTGGTTAGTATCCATACAGCTACTACAGCAACCACTATCCCCAGTAAGATACCATATACAAGCTGTGCAAAAATCATATAAGTAAGTTGACCACCACTTAACTCACCACTCATAGTAGCTAAACATATAACCGTTAACATATAGGAACATGGGTCATTACTTCCACTTTCTACTTCTAGCATTGAAGCTGTATTATCTTTCAAATTAAGACGTTTTGAACGTAATATTGAAAACACAGAAGCTGCATCGGTTGAACTTATTACAGAACCGATAAGTAAACTCTCAAAGAATTCAAACCCTAAGACATAGAAGCAAAAAAGCCCTGTTATGAATGCTGTCAATATAACACCAATTGTTGATAGTAAAACAGATTTTATAGCAATAGGTCGAGCCTGATTCCAATTGGTACCAAATCCACCATAAAACATAATAAAGATTAAAGCTACTGAACAAATTTGTTCAGCAATCACATAATTATCAAAGGGTATTTTTACTACACCATCTGACCCAAATAGCATTCCTAAAATAATAAAAGCAAGTAACATAGGGATACCTAATTTACTAGAAATTTTATTGAGCAGGATACATATTAATATGACACATGCTATTAATAAAATATATAACGACATTTTTACCTCCTTCTATTTATTGAATAATTTATATTTTCATTAGAAGCTATTCAAGATATAATAAAAGACTGTTTAAAACAGTCTTTTATTATATCTTATTTATTTAAAGCATCAAGAGCTGCTTTGTAGTCTGGTTCATTTGTAACCTCACTACAATATTCTACATATACTACTTCGTCCTCTTCATTAATAACAAAAACTGCTCGAGTAAGTAAGCCCAGTTCTTCAATATAAGTTCCAAAGTTATGTGCAAAACTATGATCTTTATAATCTGATAAGGTCATTACCTTATCTACACCCTTTGCACCACACCATCTAGCTTGTGCAAAAGGTAAGTCCATAGAAATGACATAAACTTTAGCCCCTTTTAAGTTAACTGCCTCTTCATTAAAACGACGTACTTCTAAGTCGCAAACATCTGTATCAATCGAAGGTACACTCACATAAATACGCTTTCCCTTAAAAGTCTCTGCAGATACAGTTTCTAAACTGTTATTTACTGCTAAGAAATCTGGAACGCGTTCACCAACTTTGACCTCATGACCTGCTAAAGTAATCGGATTACCTTGAAATGTAACTGGCATAAGCCACCCCTTCTCTTTATCATCATTTAATAATAACTTTCTAAGTTATTATAATGAGTTCAAGAAAAATTTATTCAATGTAAGTTCCTTTTAATCCTTATGGTAAAATATTGCCTGCTGCTCTATAAATTTCATACCATTCTTGTCTTGTAAGTTCAATTTCAGTTCCTTTAGCGATTGCTTTAAGACGTTCATGATTCGTTGTTCCTACAATTGTTTGAATACGAGCTGGATGTCTTAAGATCCAAGCTACAGCAAGTGCACTATTGGTAATACCTTTTTCAGCTGCAATACGGTCAATAACTTGATTAAGCTCTGGGAACTTAGGATTATCTAAAAATACACCTTCAAAGAAACCATATTGGAAGGGTGACCAAGCTTGAATCGTAATATCTTCAAGACGACAGTAATCTAACACACTACCGTCACGGTTTACTGCAGCTGCATTTTCCATATTCACATTAAGCCCTGCATCCATCATTGTTGTATTGGTAATACTTAGTTGAAGTTGATTAATAATAATTTTTTCATCTAAATAGCGATTTAAAAGTGCCATTTGCATAGGATTTTGATTACTTACTCCAAAGTGACGTACTTTACCACTTTCACGAAGTGTACGGAAAGCTTCTGCTACTTCTTCTGGTTCCATTAAAGTATCTGGACGATGAAGTAAAAGAACATCTACATAGTCCATTCCTAAACGTTGTAAACTTTTATCTACTGATGATAAAATATGCTCTTTTGAGAAGTCAAAGAACCCTGGACGAATACCACATTTTGTTTGAATCACTAGATCTTCTCTTTTAATTGAAGTTTCTTTTAATGCTTTTCCAAATAAAGACTCTGATTCACCTTGTCCATATATATCTGCATGATCATAAAAATCAATACCAACTTCATGAGCTGTTTCTATCAATGTACGTACTTCTTCTACTGTATGACCAGCCATACGCATACAGCCTAATGAAATTTCTGAACCATGTAGGCTACTTGTTCCAAGTTTAATGCTCTTCATATGCATCGCCTCTTTCTTATCTATTATAGAATTTATTATTTTTATACTTTATTTCATACTCTTCTATTATATAAGATTTTACTACTTTTTTACAAGTTTAGGATAATACAAGGATGAGTATCATTTTATCTATTGATTTATCTGGATGAAGCAATAGATATGACAAAACGCACAAAAACCAACCCCAATCGTCTCCCTCTTAAACACATAGACAGGCTCAACTCACATCTATTAGTGTTCCTTTGGTGAAAGGGATGCTTTGCATTTATCATTGCTTTTACTTTATTCATTTGCTCCCCTCCCTCTTCTATTATACATAAATAAAATATTAATTTATGATATTAAAAATAAAAAAGATATAGAAACCGAAGTCTCTATATCTTTTTACTATTCTTTATCATATTCATCTAAAAAACTATGGTCTTTTCCATCTTTACGATATCCTATAATGGTTTCTAGATTCACATTATGGACACTTCTAAAGATATTCATATCAATATGAGGATTTGTTTGTCTAAACTTCTTCACAAGATTTTTCATTTCTTGGCGTTTAGAACCGCCACCTTGATCACCTAATAAGCAGCTTTCTGTTAAACGACATGCACATTGAATAAAACGTAAATCATGTGTATTTTTCCATGCAATAATATCTTCTTCCTTTACTAAATAAAGCGGACGAATAAGTTCCATACCTGGGTGGTTGGTACTATGCAGCTTTGGCATCATGGTTTTGATTTCTCCACCATAAAGCATACTCATTAAAATCGTCTCAATAGCATCATCAAAATGATGACCTAAAGCAATTTTATTACATCCTATAGACTGTGCATATTTATAAAGGTAACCACGTCTCATTCTTGCACATAAATAGCAAGGTGTTTCATCTACTTCTGCTACTACTTCAAATATATTACTTTCAAAAATCTTAATTGGAATATTTAAGTACTCTGCGTTATCAATAATCACTTGACGGTTATAGGCATTATAGCCTGGATCCATAACAACAAATTCTAATTCAAAATTACGTTTTCCATGACGGTAAAGCTCTTGCATACATTTTGCAAGAAGCATAGAGTCTTTCCCTCCAGAAATACATACCATAATCTTGTCGCCATCTTTAATCAGTTCATAATCATTCACTGCACGAACAAACTTTGTCCAGATGGTTTTACGATACTTTTTAATAATACTACGTTCAATTACCTCATATTTTTCAAGTTCTCTTTTCATCTTCATATCCTTATCTGATTTATCATTAAATATACGTATTTGTATTAATCTCTCTTTCCCTCTAGAAACTTGCTAAAACTTGTCCTAGCTGAACTAAAAAGGCTTTGACTTCTTCCTCAGTAGTTAAATGACTTAAACTTATTCTTAATGTTGATAAAGCCATTTTACGATCTTTTGTAATGGCATATACTGGTCTAGAAGGACTATTTAAAGTACAACATGCTGACTTAGTTGCTACATAGATTTCACGTTCTGCCAATCTTTCTTGTACTTCACGTGCTTTAATCCCTATAATACTTAAGTTTAAAATATAAGGACTTCCTTCTAGCGGGCTATTAATGATTACATTTTTATAAGCTCCAAGACCTTTTCTTAAATGGTCATTGAGTCTAGATACATATTCATAACGTGTTTCTCTCGTTGTTTCTGCCAACTTTAAAGCCTCACCTAAGCTTCCAATAAGAGCGAGGGTTGGTGTACCACTTCTAAAGGCTGTCGTGCTTGTCCCTCCATGGATAATAGGCTCTAACATGACTTTATCCTTTTTGATTAGGACGCCACAACCATTTAATCCATAAAATTTATGAGCTGAGAAAGTTAAAAGATCAACATGTTCCATTGGCACTTTTACTTTACCTATAGCTTGTGTTGCATCCACATGTAAAAGACAATGAGGGTATTTGCTATCTAGAAGTTCACGTATCTTACTTATTGGCTGTCTTGCACCAAGCTCACTATCTACTTCACTAAGTGCAATCATAATGGTATCTGACCTTAATAAACTTTTAAGATGCTCTAAATCAATTTCACCATTTGGCAAAATGTCTACAAACTCAATTTCATAGCCTTCGTTATGCAGTGAAGTGGCTGTACTTGATACAGATGAGTGTTCTAGATAAGTTGTAATAATATGTTTACCATATCTCTTATAATAATGACACGCTCCAATAATAGCTAAATTATTAGATTCTGTGGCACCAGACGTATAAATAATTTCTGATGGTTTAACTTCTAATAACAAAGCAATTTCTGCTGTATAATCATCTAATTTATCTTTTGCTGCCTTCCCTAACGTATGTGCTGCATTAGGATTGGCAATATATTCAGTAGAAAGTTTTGTAAAGCTTTCTAATACTTTTGGATCTACAGGGGTATTTGCTGCATAGTCTAAATAAAGCATAAGTCTACCTCTCTTTTTATATACTCTGCCCTTCATCATAAAATTTATCAAGCTTTTTGTCAATACGAAAGGATTTACACGTGATTTTGTTATCTATATATTTTCTTAATGTCTCTTCATTATACTTAAACTAATAGATAAAGACTTTGAAAGGAGCTTTAATATGAAAGAAAAACTCAAACAATTCATGATTGGACGCTATGGTGTAGATCAACTAGGACTTGCCATCTTTACAACAACTTTTATAGTTGCTATTTTAGGTCTCTTTACACGCAGTATCATCCTGACTGTATTAACTATTGCCCTTCTTGTTCTCTTTTACTACCGATCACTTTCTAAAAACCTTTATAAACGTCAACAAGAAAACTTTAAGTTTATACGTTTTTATACGCCTATTCAAAAGCAACTCAACATTTATAAAAAGCGTTTTAAAGAACGTAAGACTTATAAATACTTCAAATGTAATCATTGTCATCAAACCCTTCGTGTACCTCGTGGAAAAGGAAAAATTTGTATTACCTGTCCAAAATGTAAGCAAGAACTTCACAAACGTTCTTAATAACTCCATATAAAAGAGGTGATGCCTTCTTATTGGCATCACCTCTTTTATCATTCACTCCTCTTGATTTTTAAATAAGCTTTTATGACTTCTATACATTTCTCATAGCCTAGCGCACTACTGTCCAAGCATAAATCATAATTATTTGCATCTTTCCAATCTTGCCCTGTAAAATAATGATAATAAGCTGCACGACGTTTATCTGTTGTTAAAATATACTGTTTAGGATTTTTGACAGGTGCAATCTTCTCTACTCCTTGTATACAAGCTTCTAATGGTGCATGAATATAGACAGAAATGACCTGCTCATCATCTTTAAGTATATAATCTGCACAACGCCCAATAATGACACATGATTCTTTCATAGCTAATTCTTTAATTATTTTGGCTTGATAATTAAAAAGATTTTCGTTTGAAACAAAGTCATCCCTATCTGGTGGTATAATTTCTCCTTTATACACATTTTTTGCAACCTTATAAAGTAATGTATTCTTCACTTTTTCATCTGCTTCTATAAATAGCTGTTCATTAATGCCACTATCATCCGAAGCCAGTCTTAGTAAGTTGCGATCATAATATGGAATATCTAAGTCTGCTGCAAGCATTTTCCCTATTGTACGTCCTCCACTTCCATACCCTCTTGCAATTGTAATAACAAAGTTCTTCATGCCATTCCCTCCATTTTATAAACTCATATTTTTCATCCTATACTTCTATACTTTTCAAATGACTTATTCCTTATATGCTTATTTAAATCATAAAAAAAATATAACCACCCTCATTTTTCTTGCATAAAATGAATTATCATCATTTCCTTATTATGGAAAATTGGAGGCATCTTAGATGGTTGAGCTTACAACACTACATCTTATTTTTTCATTATTCCTTGGTTTTATCATTCTGTTTTTAATTACGCGACAAGACACTTCTCTTATTTGTATTGCAGGGGTATTTGCCTTGGCACTTGTTGCGACAGGTACTTTAACAGGTTCTATATCTGGTATATTTAATAGTTTTAGTTATGCCATAAAAGAACTGACACCTACAATCTTAGTCATCTCTGTTATTGTAGCTATGAGCAAGGTGTTAGAACAAACAGGTATTATTGACGTTATGGTTAAACCTTTTGAAAAACTTATGAAAAATGCGAACGTGACCTTTTGGGTTGTTGGTATTCTAATGATGATTGTCTCTTTCTTCTTTTGGCCCTCTCCAGCTGTTGCTTTATTAGGTGCTGTACTTTTGCCACTTGCTATAAGGTCTGGCCTTCCTCCTATTGGTGTTGCTATTGCAATGAACCTATTTGGTCATGGTATTGCCCTTTCTGGAGATTTTGTTATTCAAGGTGCACCTAAAATTACAGCTGATGCAGCAGGGCTTCCTGTTAGTGAAGTTGTATCAGCTTCTGTTCCTCTTGTTATTGTTATGGGAGCTGTCACAACCATTACAGCCTTTATTATGCTTAAAAGAGATATGAAAAGAGGTAAAATCGATACAACGCCTACTGTTAATGCTGAAGTCAAAAAGGAAGCCGGGCTTCTTAAATCATGGCAAAGACGCCTATTTGCCATTTTAATTCCTATCATTTTCGGATTAGATATTGTAGCCATGTTCTACTTTAAGCTTCAAGGTGGTGATGCAACTGCTCTTATTGGTGGTACAGCTGTTATCATTCTCCTCTTTTTATCTATGCTCACTTATAAGAAAAAAGGGCTAGAAAAGGTTACAGAATCCTTTATTGATGGTTTTCAATTTGGCTTTAAGGTTTTTGGTCCCGTTATTCCTATTGCAGCCTTTTTTTATTTAGGCGATTCAGGTTTCTTCCAAATTCTTGGTAATGCCTTACCTGCAAACTCAACAGGTATAGTCAATGACTTAGGTTTAGCGCTTGCACATAGCATGCCTATGAACTCTGGCGTTGCTGCTGGTACTCTAACATTAGTAGGTGCCATAACCGGACTTGATGGCTCTGGATTTTCTGGTATATCTCTTGCCGGTTCTGTTGCAGCTCTTTTCTCCCACGCTATTGGTGGAGGTGCAGCTGTCCTTACTGCCTTAGGTCAAGTTTCAGCTATTTGGGTAGGTGGTGGTACACTTATCCCATGGGCACTTATTCCTGTAGCTGCTATTTGTAATGTAAGCCCATTTGAACTAGCACGTCGTAACCTTATTCCTGTTGTTGTCGGCCTAGTTGTTACTACAATTGTTGCTATGTTTTTAATTTGATATAAAATGTAAAAAGGTAGATTAACTTTCCATACTAGAAAGTTAATCTGCCTTTTTTGTAAAGCCTATTGGCAAAAAGTTATGCGCTTTCCTCTACATCGTATAACCTTATACCTTACTACATAAGTGGTGCAAAAATACGAAGTACAGCACGTCCCAATTTTCTATACCATTTCACATAGTGAGATTCTGCTAAGGTTACTTCTTTACATACTTTTAGTGTTTCTAAATAGTCTGCTTTCACATCCATTACAGTATCTGTCTTATAGAGCCATACGCCACATTCAAAATGTAAATAGAGGCTTCTATAGTCTAAGTTAATTGTACCTACTACACTATAAAGATCATCTACAACAAATGTTTTTGCATGAATAAAGCCTGGTGTATATTCATAGATTTTAACACCACTTTCAAGCAATACATCATAATAGGCTCTTGTTACGGCATGTACATACCATTTATCTGGGATGTGTGGTGTGACAATCCTTACATCTACGCCTGATTTTGCTGCTACACAAAGTGCTGTAATCATTTCATTATCAATAATCAGGTAAGGGGTATTGATATAAACATATTTTTTAGCTCTATTGATAAGATTTAAATAGACTGTTTCACCTACTGGCTCATGATCATGTGGACTATCTGTAAAAGGTTGAACATATCCATTTGCCTGAACCACTTCTTTCATATGCACATGGGGACGATATATCTCGTAATCCTCATCTGTATTTGCAATATAGTCCCATAATGTAAGGAACATGTTGGTCATACTCCATACGCCTTCACCTTTTAACATAATCGCAGTATCTTTCCAATGCCCATGTTTTTCATAAGCATTAATGTATTCATCTGCTAAGTTGATCCCACCTGTAAAACCTGTATGGCCATCTATAACCAGAATTTTACGATGGTCACGATTATTAAATCTAGCAGATAGAATAGGAACAAAAGGATTGAATACTTGACATTTAATACCCATTTTTTCTAACTTTTTGTTATATCCATAAGGTAGGGTTAAAATACACCCCATATCATCATAAATGACACGTACATCCACGCCTTGCTTTACTTTTCTTTCTAATATTTCAAGAATACCATCCCACATTACACCTTCTTGAATAATAAAATATTCCATAAAGATATAATGCTCTGCTTTTTCCAATTCTTCTTTCATACGCTCAAATGCTATTTCACCCAATGGCAAATACTCTGTATATGTATTTTTATAAGGTGGACATAGCGCATAATCACAAATATAACGTGATTGTGTTGAAGCTGTTTCACTTACACTCTTAATCTCATTCCATACAGGGTCTTCTTGTTTCAGTAATTTAGTCATTTTATTTCCAATACTACTCATCTTTTCTCGCTGCTTTTTACTTAGTTTGTTTTCTCCAAACATAACGTAGAAAAGCCCACCAAAGATAGGAAATAAAAGAATCAATATAATCCATGCAATCTTATAACCTGGGTTGCTTTTATTACTAATAATATATAAAACAACACCTGCACTTAACAAGAGACAAAAAGCATAGAAATAAACAAAATAACTATTGAATTTCCAAATCATTCCAATCAATATAGCGGCTTGAATTGCTATAAACGTTCCAACGATAACTACACGATGTAATAGAAATTTAAGTAATTTTCTTAACATATTTCCTCCTATTGTTCTAATAACTCATATCAAACTTAGAACTTATTTTAACTATTATAACTTCTCTATATGAAGTTTGTTATAATCCAAAATAACCTTTTAATCGCTATTTTTAGACTATACCTATCATATTATATTTTTACTCTATCGTCTATAAAATTAATTTTGATAATTATCACAGACTAATCAGTCTTTGTTCAAAAATCTATCACTTTCTATTTCTATACTCAGTATTATCAATCTATCGTAAAAATAATCCATATTTATTTAGGAGGTTTATTATGCATTATACTAATGAGATTTAACTATATGTGAGATTGCTACATATGCTACTGATTCTGTAGCTAAAATCACTACTGAAACCTTTACTTTTATTTTATTCATTAAAGGCAGACTAGAATATATTAAATATAAATAAAAAGGCTATTGCATCATTGCAATAGCCTTTACTTTTTAACCTTGGTTTGCCCAGTCAGCAGGATACGTTACATAGATAAAACGTGCATAATCTGGAACAGAGAATTTAATGGTTGAGCCTTTTGGAATAAGGATAAGTTCTCCCGGACCTGCTGTTACTGTTTTACCATTTATAATAATGCTTAAGCTTCCTTCAATTACATAATCAATCTCATCATAGTTAAGTGTCCAGTCAAATGTAGTATGTTTCATTTCCATAATACCACATCCAAGTCTTGGGCTTTCCTCAAGAGTAAATAAATCCTTTGTATAAACGATATCAGAAGGAACACCAGTATCCATACGATCATTTTCGCTTACCTTAATTTGTGGTACTTTTACAGCCATAACACCTGATGCTACTTGACGTTCATTACAGCATCCTGTACCAGATAATTTTTCTATTAAAACTTCTTTGATAAGCGCTTCAAGTCTACTTTTATCTAAATCCATTGAATTTATTCCTTTCCAAGTGTTTTATTTGCAATAAACATAGCTACAAATATAGCTGTAATACCGCCTACTAATTTACCAACAATCATAGGAAAAATCATAGCTGGATTAAATCCTGCTGTAAATCCTAAATGGTCACCAAAGACGAAAGCTGCAGAAACTGCAAAGGCAACGTTTAGGATTTTACCACGATTATCCATATCTTTCATCATCCCAAACATAGGAATACTATTGGCTAAGCTGGCTACAAGACCTGCTGCAGCTACATCATTCATTCCCATTACTTTACCTAATTTCATAAGTGGTGTCTTGAATACCTTTGTAATTACATAAACAAGTGGGAATGCACCTGATAATACAATAGCAATATCTGCTACAATCTCAAATCCTTCACGAATTGGATTCATACCTGGTATAAGTACGATACCTGTAAGTTGTTCCACAATACCAGCTGCAAGACCAATTGTAATAACAGCTACAACAAATTTTCCAAAATAGGTAAAACCTTTAATCATGGCATCTTCAAATTTCCAAAGTCCGAGTGCAATTAAAATTGCAAAGATAATGATTGGAACAAGGTTACGAATAACCATCATGAATGGGAATCCTGCCACAAGTCCACCTACAAATGAGCCAATAGGAATAGTAATTACACCAGCAAGTACACCTGTTGCTAAATATTTACGATCTTGTTCTTCAATAATTCCTAAAGCTACAGGAATAGTAAATACAATAGTTGGACCAAGCATTGCCCCTACAATTAAGCCACCAAAAAGTCCTGCATTTGGGTCAATTGCAAGTGCTTGTGCAAGAGGTGCACCACCCATATCATTAGCGATAAGTGAACCTGCAAACATGGCAGGGTCAGCTCCTAAAAATCCAAAAATAGGTACGACAATAGGTTTTAAAAGTGTTGCAATTACTGGCGCTAAGGCAATAATCCCAACCATTGAGATAGCAAGAGCACCTATTGCCATAATACCTTCTTCAAATTTTTCTCCTAAACCAAATTTGTTGCCAATAATTTTATCTAATGCTCCTAATACTGCAAAAAATACCATGATGTAAATGATAATTTCATTAATACTCATAGGGTCTTCACTCCATTTAAATTGTTTTTGTAAGATTTTTGCTTAAACTAAGAATTTGGTCATTTCTTCACTAGGTGAAGGAATAATTGAGATATTGGTACGTTCTGTTTGATTAAGTGCAAGTTTAGCCTCTTCAAAACCATATTCTATACTACTCAAAGTGCCTGTTATCATGTAGACGAGCTTTCCTCCTATGCCAAAAGCGAGTTGTAGTTTTATTAATTTCACATCACCTGCTTTTAATGCGCGGTCTAATGCGCGGATTCCAGCACATACCTTACTTGTCTCCATAATACCTATAGCATCATGTATCGTCTTTGATTCATATTTATTTTTAAAAGCTTGAATAATGGGCGTACTTACAGCATGTACCTTAAAACTATCTACTAAAGTACCATCTGCTATATCTTCACCATAATCAATCGCTACATTCACTTCACCTTCATCACCAGTAACAACCACTAAAAACTTTCCAGGACAAATGGTTTTAAAATAAATAATTTCTACACTTGCTTTTTTTACTACCTCATTGGAGACTTCAATGCCTTTACTTATGCTTCGAAATTCTAAAGCACCTATACTTTTATTCATAATCTAACACCTCAATAGAATCTACAATGCCTACGACTGCACTATCTATAGGTGCCTTTGAATTTCCAACTGCATGTCTAGCCCCTCCACCATGTGAAATAAGAACTAGATCTCCAACACCTGCTCCAACAATGTCTGATGCAACAACAAATCCATCACGCTCATGTTCTTTATCTAAAAGAATCTTTATGGCAAGAAGTTTTTGTCCATTTAAGTTTTCATCTTTTTTAGTGGCCCATACGTTGCCAATAACTCTTCCAACGTCCAATTTAAGTCCTCCCCTATATCTTTTGTACACTCAAGTGATGTGTGCGTATAAATTCCTCTGCTAAAGGTGTAATCTTACAATGAGATGTTAATTCTAATGTATCATAAAATCCTACTCTCGCTGCAATCAGATCCTTTTCTAGTAAGAATTTTTTTTGAAATACATGAGTCTTTTGTTTTGTTTCTTCTAAAGGTTGTATCTCTTCTTTTCGCCAAGTTACACATTCACTTGTGTTTTTGATTATACGAACCCCATATTGACGTAATGTACTTTCATATTCATGATAAAGTGCATATAACTTGAGAGGGGCTGTATCTTTAAACTTTCTATATTCAAGACCTCTTTCTAATAAAAAGACTTCCTTACCTTGTAAAAGCATCTCTAATATAGTTTGTTCCAAAGGTGTATCATAATATCCTAAAGCAATATGAGTCATTTGAGGGATAGTAAGTTCACAAAGTAGCAATTTATTGCCATTCATTTCTTTTGAAAAAGGCAAAAGCGTATAGTGCTCCAGCATCTTTTCCTCTTCATTTGTTAATACTCCCATGACCATAAGAGGATTACTTATATTTGTTTTGCAAAGCTCCTTTGAAAAACGTTTACATATTTCATTCACAATGTCTTCAATAAGTGCTTCTCGTTCCATAAGTCACCTACTTTCTGATCATTTTAGAATAATTCCAAAGCTATCCTTATTATAGCCACAGCAATTTGCTTCATCATAATCAATATGCATATAGGTTCTAAAATTTTTATTAACACGTATAACCGTATCTTCAAAAATGACAGGACGTTCACCCGTTACTTTAACTTTAACAATTTCTCCATCTGCTACATTAAATTTCTTTGCATCTTCAGGTGTCATATGCACATGACGTTTTGCTACAATCAATCCACGATTTGCACTGACTGTCTTATCTCCATTACAAATTGTAATACCTGGGGTATCTATAATTTCTCCACTTTGTCGTATAGGCACCTTAATTCCAAGTGATAATGCATCAGTAGAAGAAACTTCAATTTGTGTATCCCCTCTGAGTGGCCCTAATACAATAACATTATTAATAGTCCCTTTAGGTCCTACAATCGATACACGTTCTTTACAAGCATATTGTCCTGGTTGAGATAAATCTTTTATTTTTGTAAATTCATAGCCTTCTCCAAATAGGGTTGCAGCATCTTTTGCGCTTAAATGAACATGCCTACCTGATGCTTCTACAGGTATAAATACTTCTTTTTTTAGGGCTTCAATCACTGCATCTGCAATGGCATTTGAAAGTTGTGTCATAATATCTCCTTTCTAACTAAGATTCCTTATAGCGGTCAGTTAAATATTTAAACATCATTATCCAAAATAGTGAAGATAAACGGTTAAAAGCTTTTATAATATCTTCTCGTTCAACTTGTCCATATTCATTACTAAAAGCTTTATAGGCTACAAGCTCTGCCTCTCTTGTAAGCGTACGTAATTTATTCAGATAAACAACGATTTCACCTTGTTTATAATTGGGCAAGAAATGACGCATGCCATAATATTGACTTGGATGATGTGAATGTTGACGTAATTCCTCTGCACTTAATCCTTGCAAATTAAATTCTCCAACGGGTTCACCACTTACTTCACAACGTAATAAGTTTCTGATGAATCGTATAATTTCTTCTAAGTCTTTAATCATTTGCTTCAAGCCTTGTTTTTCAGCTATAATTTGTACAACTAAGATTTCTGCTTCTAGTGAATCAATAGCACCTCTTAAAGCAATACGCGGATGATCTTTAAAAACTAATACATTTCCTCTTAAATGAGTCATATGTTCCGGTTTAGTCGTTAAAGTTGCTCCAAAAAGCGTCTCATACGTTTCTTCTTGTGATGCCATCTCTTTCACTTCCTTTTTATTTCCTCCATCTTTAGATTCATGATGATTTTTCTGTTCTATTAACGTGTCTTTTGTATCATCATCTTGACCTTTTATCTTAAGCTTAATACCCTTTTCCATTAAATAGGCACGTGCCGCAGGGGTAACAATTTGTTTCGGTTCTAGATAGAGGGCATCTTTTTCTTTTAGCTCGTGGTGAGCGAGCATCATTCTAATGGCTTCTTCAGTTAAAACAGACATACTAGACCTCCACCCTATTTATTATCCCTATAAAGGAGAAGCTTGCTTTGTACAAACTTCTCCTTTATAGAGTTTTCCCTTACTTAGGCTTGTGGTCCTTTTGGAAGGATAACATCCACTTCTTGATGTGGTCTAGGAATAACGTGTACAGAAATAAGTTCACCAACACGTTCTGCTGCTGCTGCACCTGCATCTGTTGCTGCTTTAACAGCACCTACATCTCCTCTTACCATTACAGTTACAAGACCACCGCCTACTTGTTCTTTGCCAACAAGTGTTACATTGGCTGCTTTAACCATTGCATCTGCTGCTTCGATTGCACCTACTAAACCTTTTGTTTCAATCATTCCAAGTGCATTTGTATTTGCCATTTTGTTTTCCTCCTAATTCTGCATGAGTGATAAAAATAGTAATACGCTGTTAGTATTCTACCTTTTCACCTTTTATATTAATTCTTGCATAATTTTTTTAACGATTGCATCTACCATAGCTTCTGAGTAATCACCTTTGTTACAGCAACCACTTCCACTTGGTGCTTCTTGTCTAATTTCTTCTAATTCTTTTGTACCATAAGCAACACGTTTAATATTGATGACATCAAGTGGTCCAATATTATTAGAAGATGAACTTCCACCTACAGCTCCACATCCAAGTGTAAGTGCAGGGAAAAGGTTCGTTGTTGCTCCAATACCACCAAGCGCACCTGGTGTATTAATTAAAATACGAGAAGCTGGTACACGAATTGAGAAACGTTTTACAAGTTCTTCATCATTTGCATGCATACAGAATGTATGACCACTACCTTCAAAATGAAGAATTTCTATACATTTTTCAAGAACTGCTTCTACAGAGTCTTCTACATAAAATGCTAGGATTGGTGCAAGCTTTTCTCTTGAGTATGGTGCTGCGTGTCCTACTTTACATTCACGTGCAACAAGTACACGACTAGAAGCTGGTACATTTGTGAGCCCTGCAAGTTTAGCAATATGTTCAACACTTTTTCCTACAATTGCTGGATTCATGGAACCATTTGGTCGTAAGATAAAGTGAGCAAGTTTATCACTTTCTTCTGCATTAAGCATATAAGCACCTTGTGCTTTAAGTTCAGCTGTTACTTTTTCTTCCATGCATTTTTCTACAATAATAGATTGTTCTGATGCACAAATTGTACCATTATCAAATGTCTTAGAATCTAAAATACGTTTGACAGCTAAATGTATATCTGCACTTTTATCGATATAAGCTGGACCATTTCCTGCGCCTACTCCAATAGCAGGTGTACCTGAAGAATAAGCTGATTTAACCATTGCTGGTCCACCAGTAGCTAATATAAGACGTGTATAATGGCTCTTCATAAGCTCTTCAGTTGCTTGCATTGTCGGAACTGTAATAATACCTATCGCACCTTTTGGCATACCAGCTTTTTCTGCTGCTTCACTAATCACTTTAACGGCTTCTAATGTTGCATTTTTTGCACCTGGATGAGGTGAGAATACAATGGCATTACCACCTTTTAGAGCAATTTGTGCTTTATACATAACAGTTGAAGTTGGATTAGTAGAAGGAACAATACCTGCAATAACCCCAACAGGAACACCAATATCAATGGTTTTGTTTGCTTTGTCTTCTGCTAAAATACCAATTGTTTTTTCATCTTTAATTGCTTCATAGATTACTTTTGAACCAAAAATATTTTTAATGACTTTATCTTGCCATAAACCAAACCCTGTTTCTTCGTTGGCCATTTTTGCAAGGCGTTCTGCGTGTGCATATCCTGCATCTGCAATCGCTTTAACAATACGATCTATTTGTGTTTGGTTTAATGTAGATAGTTGTTGTTGTGCTTGGTACGCTGTTTTCAAAAGATTACGTACCTCTTGAATGGATACTAAGTCTTTATCTAATAACTCCATTAAACTTCTCCTTCTTCACGTTGATAATAATCACTTAAAATACTTATAAGATCTTGTTTTTTGGTAGCATTGAGTTTTTTAGCAGGTATATCAATACCCTTTTCTACAACAAGCGCTCGTAATTCAGAATTACTCTTTGCCTCAAGACCTATAATACGTTCTTCTACTACCTTAGGCGTTTTCTTTTCTATCTCATCTTCAGCAAGGTCATCTATTTCCACTTCTTTACTTGTTGGCATCTTTGGAGGAAGTATAATTTTTACTTCTTCATCAGATAACGTCTGAGTTTTAGTAATCGTTGTGTTATCTTTTTGCATGCCTTTTTCGCTAAGAGATATTTGACCTTCGGGTACCTGCGGTATTGTCTTAAATTTGAGAACAGTGTCAAACAAAGACGCTTCTACTCTTGGAATAACATGCGTCGCACGAACCATTCCAACTCTAGCTGCTGCCATTCCACCTGCTTGCACAGCGGCTTGTACAGCACCTACATCACCCAAGATTTGTACCGTCATAATTCCACCATCAACTTTAGTAATGCTTGCTAACTTTACATTGGCTGCTTTAAGAGCAGAATCAGCTGCTTCAATAGCTGTTGGATAGCCAATGACTTCAATAAGACCTAATGCCTCTGTGCGCATGAATTAATATTCCTGTGGATTGTCTGCAACGGATCTTACTGCTTCTGCAAAAGCACTGCATGCAGCATTGCAAGCGGATTGAGAACCTGTTAAAAGTCCACCACCAAAGTTAGTTTCAGATGGAGGTCCAAAGAATTCTACTAAACGTACATCTGCTGCTTTCATAGCTGCATCAAGAGCATAAATTGATTCAAGTGGTGGTGCGATAAGATAAGCTAAAGGTTCACCTTCACTAATACCTGCAACTTTTGAAAGATAAGTGCCTGTACGAGATACAGTATGTGCATAATAAACGATAGAATCATCTTCATTTGCACTTGTAAAATGTGCACCATCTTGCATAAATGTAAGCGCAGCTTTAAGCCCACTTCTTACTTCTGCTGGACTTGGTCCACCTATAATACCAATTACTTCTCCAGCAAGTTTTGTAGAAGCATTACCTGCGCCTGCATACATAGAACGTGCATATACTACATCTACGTCTGCATCTTTTGTTGCTTCATCAAGTGCAGTATAAGTGACATCGTCCATATCAGCTGTAATGATACCTAAACTTTTATGTCGAGGTCCAAGATCTAATTTTTTCGCAAGTTCTGGACTTACGTTTGAAATCATGCGTACCCCTAAAATGTTAGGGCGTATTTTATCGTTCTTCACGTTATAAACCTCCTCTATTTAAGGTTGATACCTGATGCTTTCTTATCTAGCATCTTCTTAATAAGTTCTGCAGTATATGCACCTGCTTCAACTGGTGTTGTACCACCTTTATGAATGTTAGAAATAACTGTACGATTTGCTTCTGGTAACCCATGGCGTGGTTCATAAGCAATATAAGCTGACATAGATTCAGCTGTTACAAGACCTGGTCTTTCACCAACAAGCATACAAATAACTTCTGCACCTGTAATTTGTCCTATATCATCCATAGCACCTACACGGGCATACTTGATGAAAAGAATAGGTCCCACTGTAATACCATACATTTGTAACCCTTGTTTAATAGATGGAATCATATCTTCTACGTTTGCTTCAATAGCTGAAGAAGAAAGGCCATCACCTACAATAATGAGTACTTTTGGATTTTGCCCACAAGTTTTCTTAATGATTTCTTTTTCTTTTTCATCAAAACGACGACCAAGGTCAGGTCTTGTTAAATATTCATCTTTGTCTTTACAAAGTGTTTGGACAAAAACAAAGTCATTTTTCTTGATAAATTCTTCTGATACATCTGAGAATACTGCATCTTGTGCTGCAGCATGATCAGCACGTACACGAAGCATAGTCGCTGTACGATATCTTGCTCCTGCTTTACCAATACCCAATCTAGCTGGTGTTTTACTTTTCATTTCAAGATAAGCATCTTTATTTTTTGCATTTTTGATTAGAAATTGTTTTTTAAGGTCAATTGCAGTAATGTCTTCAAGGCATCCGCTACGGTCTATATGACTTTCATTATAGCTAGATTCATTTGTTTTTGTTGGAGCAGATACTGCTGTAGGGGTTGCTGTTTCTTTACCAATCATTTGATCTACAAGTTGTTCTACCATTTTTCTTAAATCTTGTTCATTCACGTTTTATGCCTCCTTTACCTAGAACAATATTGATGCGTCGCCAGCTCTTTCTGTTAAATGGCCACGTTCGTCTACGAAGCCCATTTTAAGAAGCCATTCATGGAATGGTTTAATGGCTGTTAAACCAAAAATTTCACGAAGTGCTGCTGTTTCATGGAATCCTGTTGTTTGATAGTTAAGCATAACGTCATCACCATGAGGAATTCCCATAAAATAATTACATCCTGCTGTTGTTAAAAGAACAGATAAGTCTTCAATACTGTTTTGATCTGCTTTCATATGGTTGGTATAACATGCATCGCATCCCATTGAGATCCCTGTTAATTTACCCATAAAATGATCTTCAAGACCTGCACGGCTTACTTGGCGCCCGTCATATAAATACTCTGGTCCAATAAACCCAACTACAGTGTTTACAAGGAATGGGTCAAAACGTTTAGCAAAACCATAACATCTTGCTTCCATTGTTACTTGGTCAGTATCAAAGTGCGCTTCTGATGAAAGTTCAGATCCTTGACCTGTTTCAAAATACATAACGTTTGGTCCTTCAGCTGTACCTTCTTTAAGTGCAAGTTGTCTTGCTTCTTCAATTGTTGCAGCATTAAAACCAAATGCAGTATTACCTTTTTCAGAACCTGCTATAGATTGGAAAATAAGATCTGCTGGTGCACCTTTACGGATAGCATCCATTTGTGTTGTAACATGAGCAAGTACACAAGTTTGAGTAGGAATTTGGAATTTTTGTTTAATCTCTTCAAAGCGTTTAAGCACACGTACAACGCTTTCTGTAGAGTCATCTACAGGATTTAAACCAAGAAGTGCATCCCCTGCACCATAGGTAAGTCCCTCAAGAAGTGACGCCATAATACCATCTGGATCATCTGTAGGATGATTTGGTTGGAGACGGTTAGATAGAGTACCTGGCATACCAATAGTCGTATTACAATGTTTTGTAATGCGAATCTTTTGTGCACCATAAATTAAATCCATATTAGACATTAATTTTGCAACAGCAGCAACAATTTCAGAAGTTATTCCTCTTGATGCTCTTGTAATATCTGCACCTGTTGTTTTTTCATCCAGTATCCATTCTCTAAATTCAGATACTGTCATATGCTTGAATTCATTATAAATCTTTTCATTAACGTCATCTTGAATAATACGTGTTACTTCATCTATTTCATAAGGTACTGCAGGATTATTACGTAAATCCTCTAATGTAACATTGGCAAGAACAACTTTTGCTGCCACACGTTCTTCAGCAGATTCTGCTGCAAGTCCAGCAAGTTTATCTCCTGATTTTTCTTCATTTGCTTTTGCCATGACTTCCTTGAGTGATTTGAACTCATAAGTGTGTCCAAATAGTTTTGTTTTTAAGATCATTGAGATCCTCCTTTCACAATTTCACACCTTTAACTAAATACTAATGTTTTAACTACAACAGGTAAGACACTTCCTTCAGCAATAGGGCTACCAATATCAATATAATCACCATTATCTAGCTTTACGCTATCTAAGCAGATCACATCTTTTTTGTACTGGAGTAAGTTGTACATACTTTGTCCTAAAGCTTTTGCCATATCTTCTTCCACAATAATAATGAGCGGTAATTCACGTTCAATCAGTTCTTGCATACCTCTTACTAATCCTCTTGCATAAGTTTGTATATCATTAAAACTTGGATTAGCTTTACCTTGTAGCGCTACTGCTACACGTTGTAAGTCTCCCTCTAACTTAAACCAGTCTAGTTTTTTGTGTAAAGCATGTACTAATGCTTCTTCACCTTCTGTCTCTTCATCAAGAGCTAATTTTAAAATAGGTAAGTTTTTAATTGGAAAGACATTATTGGTATACGTAATGGTACTTCCACTTATTTCTGTTGTGTGTGTCCCTGCCCCTACTACTGTCGCACGAATGGTTTCTGTGCTCCTTACAAGTTTTAGCTTTTGGCATAAAGAGGATGCTTTAATAGCTTCTCCTAATAGGATGCCAATGTCCCCGAATTTAAAATCATCGTCTATTTCCCCTTCATAATAAACATAATCAGCCACACCACCAGAGAAAGAAATACATTCTATAGGCACACTAAGTTCAATATTTTTATTTGTCATAATAAAACTTAATAGATTGTCTTGCTTGCGAAGCCCTACACTTTGTTCAAGTACTTCTACCATGATCTCTAGTATAGGTTTCAAATTTTCTCTAGTAGCAATAGTGCCTATGGCAAGTCCCAAGTTTCGCTCATGAATGAGTCTTTCATATTTTGGTGCGATATACGTAATCTTATGCGTACTTGGGTCAACTTTAATGAGGCGACCGCCTACATCTAAACATCCTGTCTCTTTAACATCTCCTCTTAAAAAGACAGCTAAATTACTTGTCCCACCTCCAATGTCTATATTGACAACACTTGTACTGTGGTCCTTAGAATACAGGTGCGCCCCTGCACCTTTCCCTGAAATAATACTTTCAAGGTCTGGTCCAGCAGTAGCTACTACAAAATCTCCAGCTAAGCCACTTAATGTATTCAGTACTTCAGCGGCATTTTCTTTACGTGCTGTTTCTCCTGTAATAATGACTGCACCTGTATCAATTTTAGAGGGTTCAATACCTGCTTTTTTGTATTCACCTTCTATAATTGAACGGACTTGTGGTCCATCAATTTCATGAATTGATAGTAGAGGTGTAAAGTAAATCTCACTTCTATAGATAATTTCTTTATCTACAATAACAATGCGTGGGACTGTATAGTTTGATGCCATATTTTCTACAATTATTTTAGAAAAGATGAGCTGAGTTGTGCTGGTGCCAATATCTATACCTACACTTAAAAGTTCTTCTCTCACTCTTCCTCCTCCTTAGTAATGCACCTTATCCCTTTAATACTTCTTGTAGATACGTAAAAAGTGGCTCAATGCCTACTCCATCTACTGTATCTACTTTAAAGATGCGACTAGTACCTCCAGCCTTTAGTCCTTCTTCTACTTTGATCATTTGTTTTTCATCTGTTATAAGATTAATCTTTGTGATAATACCAATCACTTCTTTAGCAAAACTCCCTGCAAAAGCTGGTGGAATAAAATGATCATAGGCTGTTGGGTCTGCCACAAGTGCAATAATTTTTGCATCTACAGCACTCATGATTAATGCACTATAATAATGACGATTTTCTAGATATTCACCAGGTGTATCAATTGCATTCTCATAGAGTTCTACAGCTTGAGTCTTTTTATACTTTATTTCTAATTCATTAAGTTTTTGACAAAGTGTTGTTTTGCCACACCCTGTCTTACCAATAAAAATAATACGCTTCATTTTTAAGTCCTTGTTATATTCGTAGGTGTAAAACCTAGTATATTTTCGAGTACACGTAAAATATCGTTCATAGCAGCTTCTACAGAACCTACATCACCAGAAAATACAAGTGCACCACTAAAACGGTCTATAAATCCTATCCGTATATCTGAAGCTTTTGTGGCTACATCTGCAGCTATAATCGCACCTTCACTTGGTGTAATGGTTAAAATGCCTATAGCTTCTATATTTTCATCTATGAGTCCTAGTTTTTTATAGATCTCATCTGTTGGATGTGCAATGACATGAGCCAATGTAACTTGTTTCCCTGGTACAAATTCTTGAATAATACGCTGTTTGGGTTCAAATTCCATTTTCTAACTCCTAACTTGTAATTTGATGAATAATTTCTAAAACATCTCCTGTTGTCGCTACACGTGGATTGGTTAGTATACATGCGTCTTCTAAAGCACCTTTTGCAATATCTTGTTTAAATTCTTGAATACTTTCAGTTGTAACATTACATTCCTTTAGACTCATTGGCATTTTCATTAACTTTTGAAGCTTAATAATTTCAGCCACAAAGTTCTTTACAAGTGCACGTGTATTAACACCTTGTATACCAATAAGCTTTGCAAGATTTGCATATTTCTTAGCTGCTACTGTATACTCTTTAGGGTTAAATCCATCAATATGTGCGTTGAATTCAATCACATAAGGTAATAAGAGTGCATTGGTACGTCCATGAGGTATATGCAACTTCCCACCAATATTATGAGCAATTGCATGATTGATCCCAAGAGAAGCTAGATTAAAAGCAATACCAGCTAAACATGATGCATTATGCATTTTTTCTTTTGCTTCCATGTCCTCTGCACTTTCATAGGAACGTCTTAAATACTCAAAAACAAGTTCTACAGCTTTTTCAGCTAATGCATCAGAAAAATCTGTTGCTTTTGTTGAAACATAAGCTTCAACTGCATGTGTTAATACATCCATACCTGTATCTGCTACAATAGCCGCTGGTACACTCTTTACAAGTTCAGGTTCTAAAATAGCTACATCTGGTAAAAGGCTATCTGATACAAGAGGATATTTGACACCTTTTTGTTGGTCAGTAATCACTGCAAATGAGGTTACTTCAGAACCTGTTCCACTTGTTGTTGGAATCGCGATAAAACGCATATCATTTAGATTTCCAATTTTCTTAGAGAAATCCATAATAGCTTTTGCTGCATCTATAGATGATCCTCCACCTAATGCAATCATTGTATTCGGTTTAAAACCTAGTACTGCTTCTACACCTTTTGTAACAAGTTCCATTGGCGGGTCTGGTACAACTTCACTAAACACCTCATAATTCCCGTCCTGCAAACGTTCAGTTATTTTATTAATCATTCCAGACTTAACCATAAAAGGATCTGTTACGATGAATACTCTTTTACCTTTCAAGCTCTCTAAATATTCTAATGCCCCTTTGCCAAATTTAATTTTGGTTGTAATTTCAAAAGTCTCCATGTTCATCATCCTTAATGTGTTTAATTATAAGAAATCATCTTCTTCTAATTCATTAGTGTACAAATCATCTAATGTAAGTCCTAATTCACTACACATTTCTAAATGAGAGCCATAGTGGGTATCCAGCATCTCTTGATAATAATCATGTATTTTAGGCATAATTTCACCTCCTTTGGTTAGTATGTCACTTTTTAGAAAAATATACCTAAAAAAGTGATTTAATGACATTTTTTATTTTTCACATATAACCTTGTTAGTTTCTTACTAGAATGGATTTTATATACTTCATTTTTCTTATTTTCTCATTAATATAAAAAATAGGTGAATAAAAGGCTACTAAATCTTTTAGTTTAGTAGCCTTTTATTCACCTATTTTATTGAACAGTTTCTTCTTTTATATATTTACGCCAACATCTTGAAACACAACGTCCACAGCGTATACATTTGATCTGATTAATACTATAAGGATTGCCCCGACTGATGCAATGAACGGGACATACCTTCTTGCATGCCCCACATCCATTACACCTTGCATCTATACGATAGTGCTTATTCTGCATCAAAATCTACATGAATGATGCCATCTGGTGTATTAATATTGATATAAGCTAAGTTAAATTCATCATCCATAATATCAATTTTATATTCAAAGAAAACATCATCTTCTACCTTAGACATAAAGATATAAGAACCATTTTCTTTGCCTTCAATCTCATCACAAATCTCATCATAGATGGCCATCCCATTCACAGCACCATCATATCCCGCTGCTTTAATTTTTTGTTCTATTGCTTCATAAATGGCTTCCATAGTCCACCTCTTTCTTATTCATTTCAACAATAGTCTACTTCTAACCCTTAAGTCTTGTCAACACTCTTTAATATTCATTTTCAGTTTTTCCTCAAGACTTCGTCACTTGTCCATCACATTTCATCTTTATTCTTTCTATATAACACGCTAAGGAGGAATTTTTGTGAAAAATAAAAACTGGCTTAAAATCATTCTAGATTGTATCATGGCTATTCTTTTAATACTTATGTATAACAAACGTGTCATTAGCATGTCTTTCCATGAAGTTGGAGGACTCTTTGTCTGTGGTCTTTTTATTATACATACATTTATCAATTGGAAATGGATCAAAGGTGTTACCTCAAAACTCTTTTCAAAGCAGCTTCCTTTAAAAACTAAGATAAGTTGGATCATTAACTTCTTGCTACTCTTATGTACCCTCTTTATTGCTTTGAGCGGTATTATGATTTCTAAAACAATCTTCACCTCTATAGGTACCTCTTCGATGTTCTTTAAAATAGGTCATCAAGTCATCCCTGCCTATATGCTTATTTTAATAGGACTTCATGTAGGCTTACATTGGACATTTATAAAAGGTATGTTTAAAAAGATCATCAATCTACCAGAAGCTCTTACCAAACCACTTGGACTTCTTTGTATGATTATCCTTTTATTACTTGGTAGCTACAATATGGCAACTTCTAGTTTTGCTAAATGGATGGCTATGCCTTTCCAAATATCTACCATGTCCAAGTCTGGACAAGGTGAAAAAGGTAATCGTCCAGAAGGCGAACATAATGAAAATATGCCTTCAAAAGACAGTATCAAAGAAGATATATATCGTCAAGATGGTAAACATAGTAAAGGTGATATACCAACCAATATGGCTGATGGAAAAGGGAGTATGCCATCTCAAGGTGGGATGACAAGTACATTCTCTGTGGGACAGCTCATCAATGTGCTCTATACCTACTCTACCATTATGAGTGTTTGGGCAATTATTGCTTATTGGATTTCTAAGCTTCTTCATCAACTCCATAACAAAAATAAAATCTCTAGTTAAGCACCAGAGATTTTATTTTATATTCCATGAATTTATATTTTAAATCTACGTATACTATTTTATAAAGTTTTTAGAGGTGCTTTATGAAAAAGTTAAATGTCTTGTTATTTATTTTGTTATTGTGTTGTTCGACTTTTGTATTTGCATCATCTGCTCCTGCGGATACAAAAGCTGGTATACCCTATCCTTACACGCCTGCAGAAGGTTCTATAGAAGAACTTTATAAAGATATGCTTGTAACTACTTTAGATCCTGTGATTTCTGCTGAAATTGAAAAGCAATATGGCATGCCCTTACTTTATGGACTTTACGATGTAGATTTTCTTCACATAGACAGGGAAGCATACCGTGGTTTTTCATTTATACTTAAAGTACGTGTTAAGCCGTTTGTAGGTCCTCATAATACTATAGGTATTGATGAAATCACTTTATCCATTACACCTGCTGGAATTAAAGTAGAAAACTTTGCACATAAAAAATCCTTTGAAGTTCCTGATTATAAGAAGGATAATTATCCTAATCTTAAAATGCCACCTATTTCATAATTCCTAGCTACATTTAATTATACTAGAAAATATTCATCTATCTTACATCATATAAAAAGGGACTGTACTTAACAGTCCCTTTTATCATCTATTTAAATGTAATCTTATTAACAAACTCTTGAATACGACTATTTTCATGTGCAAAGAGTTGCTCGATTGGCCCATGTGCAAGAATTTTCCCCTCTTCTACAAAGAGATAATAGTCGGCAAAACGTCTTGCAAAGTTAAGTTCATGGGTAACAATAATCATATCAGTTTCTTCTTTCATATGCATTAATGTCATCATCACCTCATAAGCTAACTCTGGATCTAATGCACTTGTTGGTTCATCTAGCATTAAAAGCTTTGCACCTGTAATCAATGCTCTTACAATAGCTGCCCTTTGTGCTTGTCCACCACTTAACTGATGCACTTTTTTATCTTTATGTTCTAATATACCTACTTTATTTAACCATTTTTCGGCAAGAGTTGTAGCTTCTTTTTCATCCATTTGATACGTATAGATTAGATGAATGGTCACATTTTGTAATACTGTTAAATTAGGAAAAAGATTATCATGTTGAAAAACAAAGCCTATTTCATGAAGATAGCTTTTAGGATCTTTTAATCCTACAATCTCTATTCCGTTTACTTTTAAAGAACCACTATCCGCTATTTCGATAGTCCCAAGAAGTTTAAGTAAGGTACTTTTCCCTCCACCACTTGGTCCAACAATAGCAAGGGTATGGATATCTTTTAAATCCAATGTATCAATATGAATGGCAGACTCTTTCTCATACGTTTTAATTAAATTTTGTATTTCTATATTCATCTTTGCACCACCTTTTTATTAAGCCAGTTTGCACAGATACTAAGTGGAATAGTAATAGCTAAATAACCTATTGCAAGTAATACATAGCCTGTTACAAACTCTAATGTTTTGGAGTTAAATAAGTTAATCATTTGCGTAAATTCTGGTACTGAAATCAATGAAAGAAGGGCTGTACTTTTCACCAATAACGCAAAGTGACTTGTAAGCGTTGGTAATGTTACTTTAATCATTTGAGGTAGAATAATTTTTATCATACAAATGTGCTTTGGTAAACCTAAAATATGCATCATCTTAAATTGCTGAGATGAAATATCTTTATAAGCCCCTTCAAATGTTTTTGCAAAGTAGCAAGACATATACAAAGATAAAATCAATGTTCCACCAACAAGTGGATTACGAATCCCTATTGCAGACGTTAAGAAGAAATAAAGCACAATAATATGCACCATAAGTGGTACACCTAAAGCAATTTGTGTAAAGCAAGTATAAAAATAGTTCAGCCATTTATGCTTAGAAATACTCATTGCAAATAATAAGCCACTAAAAACTAAACTTAGTATAAGTGAAATGATACTAATCCCTATTGTATAGAAATAGCCTTGTCCCAATAACCCTACATATTGTCCTAAAATGATACTATTAAATTTGAAATCTGGGTTTTTATAAATCACTAGCAAAAAGATCATATTAAAAATTGTAAAAACAACTAATAGATCCCATATTTTCTTTAATGTTTTTTCTTTCATACCTTCCTCCTAGAAGAAGTATTTAAGTCCATAAGACTCATACTTTTCTACATCCTCTTTTAAATATTTTTCACGCATTTCATCATAGAAGCCTTCTTCTTTAATCTCCATTAATGCTTGATTAATGGCTTGTTGTAAAGCTGTTTCACCTTTACGCATGCCTACACCCCAACCTTTTGTTCCTGGTAGAGGATTTAAGTTCAACTTAATTTGGCTTAGATTTTTAGAACTTTCAATAAGACTTAATGGATCATAAATAAACGCTGTACTTTGTCCACCGTTTACATCTAAAAGCCCTGCTGATACTTCTGTAAAACTTTTAATTTTAGCATCTGGCAAATTATTCATTGCCCACATCTCACCAATAGTTCCTTGCTTAACTGCAACTGTTACATCACTTCTATTTAAATCCTCATAACTATTCACATCTGAACCTTTATAAATCGCTAATGCAATATCAGAAGATGCATATTCCTCTGAGAAATCTATAGTCTCTAGACGTTCCTCGGTAATACTCATTGAGGAAATAATCAAATCAATATTTTGTGTTTGAAGTGCTGGTATGAGCCCTACCCAATCTAAACTTCTAATCTCTATATGCTTTCCTAATTTTTCACCAAGCTTTTGTGCAAGTTCTACGGATACGCCCATAGGATTCCCATTAGCATCTACAGTCTCAAAAGGTGGGAATTTAAGCTCCATACCTACAATAAGTGTATCTTTATCCAGTGTAGTCGTTCCTTCCTTATGACGGGTTAATACATAAGTGTTAATTGCCACTAAAAACACAAGTAGCAAAGCAATCCTTATTTGATATTTTCTCTTATTCACGCTCTAGTCCTCCTTGTTGGCACGTTAAATTTTCGTACATCTTTATTAAGACTTTTCTAAAAAGAATCAGTTCTTCTTCTGTAATATCTTGATAAAGCTGTCTAAAAACGCTTTCTGTTATATGATTAAAGATAGGCTTTAACGCCTTCCCTTTCTCCGTAAGTCTGATTGGATTTGCTCTTTTATCTTGAATATCTGCCACTCGTTCGACATACCCCATCGCTATAAGTTTTTTCACTAGGGTTGTAACAGTAGAAGGATCTTTGTTAATTTTCTTAGCCAATTCTTTCATAGTTTGAGTTTCATGCTGAAAAAGATGTACCATAATATCTCCATGAGAAGGCACAATACCTTCTACTCCTTCACGCACTAAAGCTTCTGTAATATAACGTTGTATCGCATGTCTTACCTGACTAATAAGACGTAATGTATTATCCATTTTAATTCCTCCATCACAAAATACTTGGACATCAAAACTTATATTACTTGGATACCCAATTATTGTCAAGTTTTTGTTCTGATTTTGCTCCGTACTTTATCCCCCAAGATGCTCATACCACCTTTTCTACCCTTATCTTCAAGATAAATTGCTTATTTATAAAAAATCCCCCTTAGATTGTAAGCCTATCTAAGGGGAATCTTTTAATCTATTTTTTTCTTTTCTTCTTTCTTACTTTGTCTTGCTGTGTAAATTACATAGATAATAATAATCGTTAAGTAAGGAAGCATTTGAATAAATTCTATTGGTAAACTAAAGCCTTGTAAGTAATTGGATAAACTCTCACTAAATCCAAAGAGCATAGATGTAAAGAGTCCAACGATGGTGTTTCCTGCTGCCATTGCTTGTGTTGCAAGAGCTACGTAACCACGTCCTGCAGTCATTCCTGCAGAGAAGAGCTTAACATATCCCATAGATAAGAAAGCACCACCAAGGGCTGCTAAGATCCCACTAAGTGTTAAGGCGATATAGCGCATTTTATTTACAGAAATCCCTACTGACTCTGCTGCTTCTGGAGATTCTCCTACTGCACGAATACGCATCCCAAGAGTTGTGTACTTAAACATTGCCCAAATAGCTACTACTAGAATCAATCCGATATACGTTAAAATGTGGTGTCCTGATAAGATGCCACCAATGACAGGTATATCTTTGATAATAGGAATTTCTATACTTGGTAATACAAGAGAATTTAAAGAAGTTGAAGCGCCTTTATCTCCTGTTAAAAGGTAAAGTCCAAATACTGTACCACCGGATGCCATTAAGTTTAAGGCAATCCCTGAAATAATAATATTTGATTTTAGCTTAAGTGCAAAGTAGGCTAAAATATTACTCATAATGACTCCCATAAGTACAGCTCCAAATAAACCTACCCATGCATTTTGAGTGAGTGCACTCACTACAACGCCCATAAAAGCTGATGCAAGCATTGTTCCTTCTAAAGCAATATTACTTGCTCCAGAACGTGAAGCAATAATTGCCCCTAGCGTTGTAAGAAGTACTGGAGTGGTCGAACGTAACATAGCAAAATAAAAATCTTGGTTGGTAAAAATATCAAGTAAATCGTTCATGTCCGCCTCCTTATGATGAATAATTTTCTAGTGCTTTTTTAGATTCTTGACGCTGTTTAACAACATAGAGGAATCGCTCCGCTGTAATCAATAAGATAATGATTCCTTGAATAATGGCAATAAGCTCATTAGGTACGTCACTCTTTCTAGACATAATATCTGCACCTACACGGATATAAGCTAAAAAGAAGGCTGCAAACGGTACAAACTTTGGATTGTTACCCGCAAGTATAGCAATAATAACGCCATCCCAAGCATACGTCGGTGCATCTGCCCAACCAAATCGTGTATACATTCCTAGTTTTTCACTAGCACCGCCCATACCTGCAATGGCACCTGCTAACATTTGTGTCATAATAATGACTTTAGCTGTATTAATTCCTGTATGCTTAGCAAATTCTAAGTTACTTCCTACAAGGCGAATTTCATACCCCCACTTTGTCTTATACACAAAAATATAAAGAAGAATCCCTACAATAAGCATTAAAACAAATCCCCAATGGAGACGTGTACCTTCTACAATCTTACCAAGACTTGCAGTCTTTTCAAATTTCAAAGATGCAAAGTTTCCTGCTTGGCGGTCAATGATAAAACGGTTTACCACATAAAGACCTGAGTAGAAACATACATAGTTTAGCATGAGAGAAGTTACAAGTTCATTAGACTTATACTTTACTTTTAATAGTGCTGGAATTGCACCAATTAAACCACCTACTACTGCTGCTACTGCAATAGCTACAATAGGATGAATCCCTGCAGGTAGTGGTAGCTTAATAGCAATAACTGAAGCTACAACCGCCCCTAAATATAATGAACCATCTGCTATCATTGAAAAGTTGCCTGATTGATAAATTAAGCTTAGTGCAAAACCTGTAAAGGCAAGTGGTGTTGCCATTTCTAATACATTAAAGAAGTGACGCTTTGAACCAAGTGGGCCTGTAAATAACGCACTTAGTGCCTCTACTGGTGTCTCACTGACTAAGAAAACAATTGCTGTAGATATAGCAAGTGCAATGGCAATTGCTACAGACAGTCTTAGTGCATTAAAACTATTTTTGTCAAACCAATTTTTTATATTACTCACTGTATGCACCTCCAATAATTTCTGGTGCATCTACTCTAACACCTAACATATAAAGTCCTAAATCATTTTCTGTTACATTTTTTACATCTTCAATGTAACCTACGATCTTACCTTCATTCATAACAATAATTGTATCACTTAGTGATAAAACTTCACCTAAGTCTGCAGATACAAGTAAGATTGCTTTTTTTCTAGCACGTAACTCAATAATTTTGTGACGAATAAACTCAATGGCGCCTACATCAATCCCACGTGTTGGCTGATTAATAATGAAGAGCTCTGGATCGTATACATATTCACGCCCAACAATAAGCTTTTGAATATTTCCTCCAGAAAGTTCTTTAATACTTTGTTTACTTGAACTATGCTTTACCTTAAAATCTAAAAGAATCCTATCTGTAAAAGCTTTAATTTTTTTAGCATCTAACAAGCCAAATTTACTCACTTCATTTGTACGATAGACTTTTGAGATGGCATTATCCTCTAAAGATAATTTAGGTGCTGCTCCAAATACCATACGATCTTCAGATACATGAGATAAACCAACTTGTTGACGCTTTAAGATATTCATATGAGAAATATCTTCACCTTTAAGTGTAATCATTCCTTGATCTTGTTTTAAGCTTCCAACGATTGTTTCAATAAGTTCTGACTGACCATTGCCATCAATCCCTGCAATACCAAGTATTTGTCCTTCTTTTACACTAAAAGAAATATGGTCTACCTTTTTCTTTCCAAATTTGTTTGTATACGTTAAGTCCTTAACATTTAAAACGCTTTTTCCAAACTTAGATTCTTCCTTTGGAATATCTAAGCTGACATCACGCCCTACCATAAGACGTGAAATCTCTTGTTCTGTTAAGTCACTCACCGGATGTGTCCCCATTGTTTTACCATCACGTAAAACAGTTAGACGGTCACTTAAAGCTTTTACTTCATTTAACTTATGTGAAATAAAGATAATCGTATGTCCTTTTTCACGAAGTAATTTAAGCTGTTCAAAAAGTTCATCTGTTTCTTGTGGTGTTAAAACAGCTGTTGGCTCATCTAAAATAAGAATTTTAGCACCTCTATAAAGCGCTTTTAAAATTTCTAATTTTTGTTTCATTGCCAGGGAAATATTGGCTACTAACTCTGTTGCATTCACTTCTAAGTTATAACGTTTTGAAAGTTCTTCCGTAATTGCAATAGCTTGTTTACGGTTAATGATGCCTGCCTTTTTAGGTTCATGTCCAAGGACTAAATTCTCCGCAACAGTAAGAGATGGCACCAACATAAAATGTTGATGAACCATCCCAATTCCCTTTTCTATCGCTTGTTTTGAGGAAGTAAAGTGCACTTCCTCACCTTTTACATAGATTTTACCGCTTGTAGGTGCGTTCATTCCAAATAGCATTTTCATTAAAGTTGATTTTCCTGCACCATTCTCTCCAATAAGTGCGTGAATTTCACCTTCTTCAATACTAATATTTACCTCATGATTTGCAACTACTCCACCTGGGTAAACTTTAGTTAAGTCTTTCACTTCTAGTATTATTGGCTTTTTCATTTCATTCACCCCTATGCTTTGTAGTATACCTTCTTACTTATTGTACACTTTTGATAATTGCTTGTAAGTCTTCTTGAGACATACCTAGTGCTGTTTTAAGTTCTACTTCTCCATTAAGTAAAGCTTGCTCTACTTCTTCTACTTGTGTACGAATAGCTTCTGTTACAACAGCTTCATAGATTGCATTATTTGCAAGCCCTACAGCTTGATCTTTAAGCCCTAACTCTTCGTGTGCACCAAATGTTAAACCATCTTGAAGATATAATTCTACACCACGTGCAATCGATGTATCTAAGCGTTTAAGTGCTGAAGAAATGATATGGTTTGCTTCTTCTTTACCTTCATAAGCTAAAGCTTGATCTGAGTCTACACCGATAACATATTTTTTAGCTGATGATGCTGCTTCGATTGTACCTGTTGAAGCTGGACCTGCCGCTACGAATACAACATCTACACCTTTTGCATATTGTGCAAGTGTTAATTCTTTTGCTTTTGCTGTATCTGTGAATGAACCTACATAAGAAACTTCTACTTTCATTTCTTGATCAATAAATTGTGCACCTTGGATATACCCTACTAAGAAGTCATTGATAACTGGTGATGTATCACGTGCACCAACGAAACCAATTTTTTTGTCTGCATTAGCAAATTCCATATCTGAAGTTGTTGCAAGTGCAGCAAGTGCACCAGCTAAGAAACCAGCTTCATTTTGTTTATAACTCATTGAATATACGTTGTTTAAGTCATATTCATCATAAGCTACATCTGTATCAAACACGATGTATTTTTTGTCTTGGTATAAAGGTGCATTGTTTTCGATATGTTCTTTCATATCCCATGGACCTGTTACGATAATATCTGTATCTGATTCTGATACGTCAATAAGTGCTGGTTCAAATTTTGTTTTATCAAAACCAATTTCAATGGTTTCTGTTTCAACTTGATCACCAAATTCTGCTTTAATTTTCTCCATACCTGCTTGAGCTGAATCGTTGAATGCTTTATCTCCTAGAGAACCTGTTACTAAAAGGGTTACTTTTACTTTTTCACCTGTAGCTTCTTGACTTTCACCTGCTGGTGTTGTCCCTTCACCACTGCTACATCCGACAAGTGTTGTTACCATCATCATACCTGCTAATAATAAACTACCAAATTTTCTGTTTAACATTTTGTGTCCTCCAGTTTATACATTCTAGTTTGATTTAAGTTTTCTAATGTTTTAAGATATTCATCTCTTGTAAAAATTGGCTTAAAGTTTTCTTTAATCTCATAAACCTTTTGCCCTTTATCACTTAATAAGTCTACAATCGTACCAATGAAATAGTGAATTGGAATATTGTAAGCCATATTAGCATCTTCTGTTTGGAAATCCTTGCCGTGCATTGTTCCTACAAATCCACCTGTTCCAATTTCAACAGTTGGAATAATCATAGAAATATCTCCCATGTCACCAGAAGCAAATCCATGCCCATCTCTTAAAATACGTTCTGCCTGAATATAGTGACGCATATTATCTTCAACTACTTTAGTCAGGTTACGATCTTGTCTTAATGGGAAGTAACCAGGTGTATCTGTAATTTCTACATCACATCCTATAGCAAGACCACCCGCTCTTAGAGCACGGTCTACTTTCTCATTGGCATTCATAATCGCCTCTACAGATTTTCCACGTATGTACATATCTAATGTAGTACGCTCCGGAATGGTATTAACAGATTGTCCACCTTCAACAAGCATAAAGTGTACACGAATGGCATCTTCTTCTTTAAATGTTTCCCTTAAGAAGTTAATCCCTGTCATTGCTAAGTTCGCTGCATTTAAAGCATTAATTCCTTGTGATGGATTAGCACCTGCATGAGCTGCCTTACCATGGAATACTGCACGTTTTTTAATAAATCCATTTAATGTTGCATCTATTTCTGCATCATATGGCATGCCTGTTCCAAGTGTATGACAAGATAGAACTAAATCTACATCTTCAAATACACCCAAATGAATCATTTCTTGTTTTCCAGATGCATATTTGATTTTACCTTGTGCCATGAGCTCATGACGATAATCAAAGTCTACAAACTCTTCTGCTGGTGTTCCAATAAAGCTCACTTTACCGCCTAATGCTTCCACAATGCCTGCTTCTTTAATGGTTCCGAGTACACCTAACATAACACCTATTTGTGCGTAATGCCCACATGTATGTGCACCGTTGTCTTGTGGATTGCAGTAAGGATGTCCATTAGTTGGTACTGCATCTAAATCGCATACTAAACCAATATGTGGACCTTCCTTTCCACTATCTATTGTTGCGATAATCCCTGTATAAGCAACTTCTTTTGTATAAGGAATATTGTAAGCTTCTAAAAACTTTATAATTTCTCCTACTGTTCTTACTTCTTTATAACCTAATTCTGGATTTTTAAAAATTTCTTCAGCTATATCAACTACTTTTTCAATAATCGGCATAGCTACTTGTTTTGCATTTGTTTTCATGTCAAATCTCCTTCTAAGTCTCCTATGCTAAATGCTTTTTCCGAACTTTCATCACTTCTAAGACAATAATATTCGATTTTTATATTATAGGCAATACCTTTTTGTGCTCTTACAAAAAGTTCCTTTTTTATACATTTTAGTTATTTTTTAAGAATAATATAATTCTTTTATTTCTTATCTTTATTGTTTGTCTATTTCCAAACAATAAAAAACCAACAACTTCTCTTACCTCAAAAGAAATTGTTGGTTTTAGTCTTATATCATTAAAGCCTTTAAACATTCGCCGTCTAATGTGTAAACTTCTAACTTCCTATTTTCATAAAGTGCATAAGTTGCTGGACGCCCTTCTTTCGGTAAGCTAATAGAGCCCGGATTGCATTGAATAACGCCTTCCTTTTCTTCTATTTCCCAAAGATGTGTATGTCCATAAAGGAATACATCTCCTTGATTTAATACAGGAAGCTGTTCTGGGCTATAGTGATGTCCATGGGTCGCAAAAAGTTTAATGCCTTGGTCCATAATGATTGTATACTCAGCAAGACATGGGAAGTTTAGCACCATTTGATCTACTGTTGCATCACAGTTTCCTCCCACACATACAATTTTATTTTTATAAGTATTAAGAAGTTCTACCACTTCTTTTGGATTATGCCCTTCTGGCAGAGGATTACGTGGGCCGTGATACAATACATCACCTAATATAAGCATTAGATCACAATTTTTTTCTTCAAAAATCTCTAACATTCTTTTGGTACAGCTACTTGATCCGTGTATATCTGAAAAAATTAAGTATTTCATTGATTTCTCCCTTCAATTCTTTATTTACTTGCTCATCAACTTATTGTGTACTAACCAGTCTAGTGACGCCCTTAAGGCTTGTTCATCAGATACTTCTAAACTCCAATGTGCATGAGGTGCCTTTTCTTTTAATAATTTCAAAATCATTTCCATAGGAATCGTACCTTCTAATAATCCACCATGGGCATCACGACTTTTATCATTATTATGGAGATGAACATAACCTATACGTTCCCCTAATGCTTCTATCCATTCTTCTATTGGGTAAGGACTATAAGCATGTACATGTCCTACATCCAGGCATATTTTTAAACTAGGATGATTAATCTCATCGATTAACCGTTGCATCAACTTCCAATCTAAATCTAACACATTCTCAATATAAACTGTAAAGTCATCTGGCTTATCTTTTAAAAAGGCTCTCCAAAAATCTATTACATTCTGAAGCCAATACTGATCTGGGTAAGTATTGGGCATATATCCTGTATGGAAAATCATTTGATTCACACCAAAACTTAAGGCCGCTTCATAGGCTGCTTCAAATCTTTCTTTTACCAATGCTTGTACTTTAGCATCACAACTTCCTGGTAATAAATCTAGAAATGGCCCATGAAAAGTAAGTGGTGTACCTAATGGTAGTTCTAAAAACGCCTTTTGATAATGCTTAATTGAGGTCTCTAAATCATCTAGAATATAGCCAATACTAAAACTAATCACTTCTAATCCTATAGCATACTCCTCCAGTATTTTTATCAACCTAGGTGTTTCTAATAACTGTGAAATATAGATCATATTATACCTCCATTTAAATTAAAGGTAACCTTTCTTCTTTAATCTTTTTACTTGCCTTTTCCTTTTTAGGTTTTGGAAAAGGCAACGCTTCATAAGTTACACCCATAAAGGCTCTTACAAATACTTCTTCTTCAAAATCATCTAATATAAAGTGTGGTTTTGCCCCTGGATAAGGGCTTCCCTCTATTATTTCATGATTATATTGTTCAAGTATTTGTCGACCTTCTTGTGTGGGTTTTACAAACAGTTGATCCTCACAGACTAAAGCAAAAAATTTTCCATTGCAGTATAAACCATATTCTCCGAACATTCTCTTAAAAGTAATCTCTCCTGCAACCTTTAACTTTTCACATACATACTTTACAAATTCTACAGATGAAGCCATCTACTTTCCTCCCTTCTTTAAACCTAGTAAAAATTCCCTCTTGTATATGTTCTATAATAAACCTTGTCATACTATGCGTAAAGAGGTGAATATAAAAAGAAGGTCACTACACTCGGTGTAGTAACCTTCTTCAAACTATTTAAAATTATATGCTGTAACAATGGGTTCTCTTGCTGTTTGCTGATCTTTGAAACATTCATAGGCACAAATGCCTAAAAATCCTCCTGTTACATTTACTACATTATTAAACCCTCTTTGTTGCAATGCCAATACGGCATTATAACTACGTTGACCCGTTCTACAGTGAATATATACTGGCTGATCTTGTGGGATTTCATCTAGACGTTCACGTAATTCACTCAGTGGAATATTTTGAACACCTTTTAAATGACCTAATTTGTATTCTCCAGGCTCTCTTACATCTATAAATGTTGCACCACTTTCTAAGAGTGGTCTTACATCATCCACCGAAACTTGTTTAAAGTCTCCAGCCAATAAGTTGTCTGCAATAAGCCCTGCATAATTGACAATGTCTTTTGCCGTACCAAATGAAGGTGCATAACAAAGCTCTAATTCTTTCAAATCATAGACTGTGCCACCAAACTTAATCGTTGTGGCAATGACATCAATACGTTTATCTACATTACCTTTTCCAACTGCCATAGCACCTAATACTTTACCACTTGGCACTTCAAAAAGGAGTTTGAAGTACATCGGATGACTGTCAGGCATAATCCCCACTTTATCACTTAATATAAAGTACACTTTATCATATTGAATATCTAAGTTTAAGGTCTCAATTAATCCTTCGTTAAGTCCTGTACTTGCTCCATTGTAATCAAATACTTTAATTGCAGAACTTCCTATATAGCTCTGTGGTACGACCTTTTTACCATGAATGGCATCTGCCACGAGACGTGCTTCCTTTTGTGCTGGACCAGCTAATGTTAACTTTGTCTTTTGTCCTGTTAACTCATGTGTAACTTCTATGGCATCTCCTATGGCATAAATATCTGGATCATTTGTCTCATAAAGGTCATTTACCTGAATAGAACCATTTGTACTTACTTCTAAACCTGCCACTTTAGCCAGCTCACTCTCTGCCTTAACCCCCACTGCCATAACAACTGCTTCTGCCTCTATCACTTCACCTGAACTAAGAACAACTTTTCCCTCTTCAAAATGACTTACTGGTTGCCCTAAGACTAAATGAACTTTATGGTCCATTAATACTTTATGGAAAATTTGAACAATATCTTCATGAAAAGGTCTTAAAATTTGTGTTGCCGCTTCTATAACCGTTACTTCATACCCTGCTTCTTGTAAATTTTCTGCAGCTTCTATTCCAATAAATCCACCACCAATCACAGTGATTTTTTTCACTTGGTGTGCCGATATATATGTTTTAAGCTTCTCAATATCTACCACATTACGTATAGTGAAAATAGGTAGTGTATCCATTCCTTTGAATGGCGGTACAACGGGCTTCGCACCTGGAGATAGAATAAGTTTATCATATGTTTCTGTATACTTTTCTCCTGTTACATGGTTCTTAACGGTAACTGTTTTCTCTTTACGATTAATCCCTATCACTTCCTGATTAATACGTGCGTCTATATGATATTGCTTTTTAAATTTATCTGGATTCATTAATACAAGTTTACTTGCTGGTTCAACGATTCCACTTAAATGATAAGGGAGTGCACAGTTTGAAAAAGAGACATGCGGTCCCTTCTCAAACATAATAATTTGATCTGTTTCACCTAAACGACGTAATCTTGCAGCTGCTGAAGCACCACCTGCAACACCACCTACTATGACTATTTTTTTGCTCATTCTTATTCACTCCTTTAATGTTAAAATCTTTAACCTTTTATTATTTTGTATATTTACCTCCATAAGCACCATAGCCACCTTTTACATTAATCACGTTATAACCCACCTTTTTTAAAGCAGATGTGGCACGTGCACTTCTCATACCTGATTGGCACATTAAATAATAAGTTTGATCCTTTTTTAAATACTTATCTGGATGCTCTAATAAATTTCCCATTGGAATATTCGTAGCTGTTTGGATGGTTCCAAACCCCACCTCACCTGGTTCACGTATATCTATTAAATTAATTTTTCCAATTAAATCGTCTAATTCATTTACAAAAATAGTATGATAATCTTTCTTTAAAAATGAAAACATTTTGTTTCCTCCTCTTGTATTGCTGCTCTAATGTAACCTTAATATATCTTCATTATAACGCCATTTATAAATGTTGTATGTGACACAGTCACTAAGTTCTATTGAAGGCTAGCATAAAAACTTTTTTCCTTTTATACTATATCTATAAAAAGAAGAAAGGTAGGCCTATTATGATTTCTCAAGAAGATCAAAGTTTTTTAGTTCAACATTTAAGTTTTTGGGAGCATCTCACTCCTAGCCAACAAACTTTACTTTTTGAACACACCCATTTGGTTCATTTTTCAGCAGGGCAGACACTACATAGTGGTGATAAGGATTGTATCGGAATTATATTAATCAAAAACGGTTCTTTACGTACTTATATGCTTTCCGAAAAAGGTAAAGATATTACACTCTATCGCCTTTTTGGAGGTGATTTATGTACCCTTTCTGCTTCATGTATTTTAAATCATATTACTTTCGATGTGCATATTGATGCAGAAGAAGATACAGAGGCCCTACTCATTCATACTTCTATTTTCTCTCAACTTATTAAAGAAAATATCTATGTTGAAAACTTTTCTAACAAAACCACTGTGGAACGTTTTTCAGATGTGATGTGGGCTATGGAACAAATGCTCTTTATGAGTTTTGATGAACGCTTAGCACTCTTTTTACTTGATGAATCTGCAAAATGTGGATGTCCTACTTTAAAGTTTACCCATGAACAGATTGCTAAATATATTGGCAGTGCAAGAGAAGTTGTTTCTAGAATGTTAAAATACTTTGAGCAAGAAGGACTTGTAAAACTCTCTCGTGGTGGTGTAACTATTACAGATAAAGCTGCTCTTAAACAACGCTTTTTCACACATTAATCTTACGATAAGCAAAAGGAGTTTAGTAATCACTACGATTACTAAACTCCTTTTAATTTTTATTTTTTGTAAAGGGATGAAGTGGAAGGCTTACTGCAATCAACATAAATAAGATGCCTACCCCAAGTAATCCACTATACCCTATGCTAAATACTGATGGGAATTGGTCTGATATATTAAACCATGTAAGTTTACCTAAACTCATTGTATCAAATAATCCCATATTTTTGAGTGGCCCATAGCTTATTGAAAATACAAATGCACCTATGAGTCCCCCTAATACTGCTACAATCGCTTTTTTGAATCCGCCACTAGAGGTAGCTACTACACAAGTTCCTGGACATGTTCCTAGTCCACCAAAACCTATACCAAAAATGAGACCACCAATAACGACGCCTAAATGTGTAGATTTAATACTTAAATGAGAAGGATCAAAAATCCCTACTAAACTTGCAATAGAAAGAAGAACACTTGCAAATCCTATTGCAAAGAAAATAATTTTCATTAAGCTTAAGTCTTGAAAACGTAACATGCTTAAAAGTTTTTGTGGATGAGATGCACCAACATAATAAAGTACAGCGCCGAATAATCCTCCTAAAATAACTCCAAAAAAGATATTCATCTTATCGCCCTACCTTTCTTTTATTGTACGCATCCACAAGTAAAGCTGTTGGAATGGCTACTGCAAATACAGCACCAGCAAAAATATAACCACTTACACTACCTTGCATCATACCACTCATCATATGTCCACTTGTACAACCATCTGCCATTCTAGCGCCAAATAAGATTAAAAAACCACCTATAAAACTTGGTAAATAGTATCTTATAAAACTTTGTTTTGAACCTGGAATATTTTGCTTTTCTCCTACGTTTGCCATATGTGAAGGTTGCTTCTTACGATTAAGAAGATAAGCCATATAAGCCCCTAATGGCATGGCTAATACAAAGACAAAATCATAGTTCCAAGGATTTTTGATATGCCCTGCTAATTTTCCTTCACTCTTGTCATAGTAGGCATTACTACTTTTATAACCACTTTCACGAGTAGGGTCTGCTGTAATCACATTGGGCTCTATGGTACTATGCACCATACCACTTAATACACTAAATTGTGTTGAAACACCTACTGGTTTCATAATAAAAATTGCTAAGAAAAAAACAAGTCCTAATAAAAGGGCATTTTTTAGCCAACTGGAATCTTTCATTTAACATTCACTCCTTTAAATTTTATCCTAGTTTTATTATGCCCTTATTTTATCATTCATTCTGTAACTACATCACAATTCCTATTTATCTAAATAAATAAATTCAGACCTGACTCTTCTGCTGCTCCTAAGTAGGATGCTACTCCACCAATTTCTACCCCCTCAATAAACTCTTCTTTTTTAATACCCATTAAGTCCATACTCATGGCACAAGCAACTACTTTTACACCCATTTTAATAGCATTTTCAATTAATGTATCTAAGCTATCTACATTGTGTTTTTTCATAATCTGCTTGATCATAGCTGGTCCCATACCTCCCATATTCATTTTAGAAAGGCCTAATTTATCTGTATGACTAGGCAACATCATATCAAACATTTTTTCCATTGTATCTTTTTGCACTTTAGGTCTATCTTTACTTTTTAAAATACTAAGTCCCCAGAAAGTAAAGAACATAGTCACTTCTTTTCCCATAGAAGCTGCACCTGTTGCAATAATAAAAGAAGCTATGGCTTTATCCAAGTCTCCACTAAATACAACAAGTGTAGCACCATTTTTATCATTTCTTGCTACTGAACAAGATAGTGCCTCTGTTTTTTGTGCGCCTTTTTGAATCGTGGCTACAAAAGCTTTACGTTCCTTTACATACTCCGCCTTTAAAAGTGTATGATGGGTTTTTTCACACCACGCACCAATATCTTTTGAAAAGCCCGGATCACTCGCACTTACTTCTAAAATTTCTCCTTCTTCCATGGTATTCATCTGCTCAAATACTTTACGGATAGGTCCTGGGCATTGTAAGCCACAAGCATTCAATTGATACTTTGCTTCCATAGTTACATTCTCCTTTACATGCTCAACTTGACTTGGTGGATTGTTTTTTTCTTTTATTTGTTGTGCGTTGTAATCTTTTTCTCCACGTTGCATATATAAATAGGTTTTAATACCGCCATCAATATTTTTGCACTTAAATCCATATTGACTTAATAATCTACACCCTACATAACCTCTTTGCCCAACTTGGCAAGTAACATAAATGATTCTATCTTTTGGAAGCTCTTCCATACGTTCACGAACTTGCCCCAGCGGCATATGAATTGCATCTGGTACTTCACCCGTTGCAAGTTCAAATTCTTCTCTAACGTCTAAAATAACACCTCCATTTTTCACAGCTTCATCTATTTCATCCCATTGTATAACTTCTACTAATCCATCTAAAATATTGCTCCCATAATACCCCATCATATTGACAGGATCTTTAGCTGAATTATAAGGTGGTGCATAACATGGTTCTACATCTTGTAAATCATAAACTGTAAATCCAGCTTTAATAGCTGTTGCTAGTACATCAATACGCTTTTCTACACCTTCCATCCCTACACCCTGAGCACCTAAAACACGCCCCGTTTCTTTATCAAAGAGAAGTTTAAAAGCAATTGGGAAAGAACCTGGGTAGTAACCTGCATGAGAACCTGGATGAATGTGTAGTGCTTGATAATTTTTCCCTAGACGTTTTAATGTTTTTTCGTTATTGCCTGTTGTAGCAACTGTGTAATCAAAAACTTTGGCTACTGATGAGCCCAGTGTTCCTTTATAACGTTCCTTACGTCCACATAAGTTATTTGCAACAATATGTCCTTGTCTATTGGCTGGCCATGCTAATGGAATCATCACTTGTTCTCCACTTACAAAGTCATTTACTGCAACTGCATCACCTAGTGCATAGATTGACTCATCTGATGTTTGCATATAGTCATTGACAAGAATTGACCCACGTGGTGTCACTTCAAGTCCAGCTTCTTTTGCAAGACTCGTTTCCGGTGTTACACCAATAGAAAGAATAATAAAATCTGTTTCTATTACTTCACCATTTTGTAAAATAATCTTATTTCCTTCATCTTCAAATTCTTTTACACCGTTACTTAGAATAAGATGTACACCTTTATCTATTAAATGAGAGTGAATGATACTTACCATTTCAGGGTCTAATGGCGCCATAACCTGATTACTTGCTTCAACAAGTGTTAACTCTACCCCCAACTCATGTAAGTTTTCTAACATTTCAAGCCCTATAAAGCCACCACCGATTACAGTAGCTCGTTTAGGTTTTTCTTTTTCAATATAGGCCTTAATTGCATCTGTATCTGGTATATTTCTTAATGTAAATAAATTCTTACAGGCCTCTATACCTGGAATCTTTGGAACAATAGGATGAGCACCTGGAGAAAGTACTAATTGGTCATAACTTTCTTCATAACTTTCACCTGATTGAAGATTTTTTGCAACGATCTTTTTACCTACTCGGTCAATGCTGACCACTTCAGTTAATGCACGTATATCTAAATTAAATTTATGGCTCATTTCTTCTACACTTTGTAAAATAAGCTGACTACGTTCACCAATAACATCACCGATATAATAAGGTAATCCACAGTTTGCAAAAGAAATATATTCACCTTTTTCAAATATAATGATTTCTATAGACTCATCTAATCTTCTAAGTCGAGCAGCAGTAGATGCACCACCTGCTACACCACCCACAATAATGACCTTTTTGCCCATATTTTCACTCCTATTCTTTATTATAACGTTACTTAAACGCTTATATTTGTATTGCTATTTCTTCAACTTTTTAATTTAAATGTATATCCCTATTTTAGCCATTTTTATTTTTATTTTCTGTGATTAAGTTACATTCAACACGTTTTCTCTGTAACTTAATTACAGAATTTCATCCATTTATCATCTATACTTGCCTTATTCCATTTTCAGACATTCAAAAGGAGCATTTCTATGTTACAGACATTAACTTTCCCATTAATAGGCGGCCTACTTGGTTTGGGCTATTATAAACTTATTGGCTGCTCCTCAGGTAGCTGTCCTATTACTTCTAGCCCTTATGCCTCTATTCTTTATGGCATCTTTCTAGGCATACTTCTAGCTGCTTAATAACTAAAAGGCAAGACTCTATTTAAGAGTCTTGCCTTTTA
>NZ_JAQIFT010000058.1:0-100652 GCF_027857615.1 Holtiella tumoricola | reverse complement strand
TCTATGACCTCTTTTCTCATATCTATATTCTTTTTATTTAAGTTCGATTCCTACTGGGCAATGGTCTGAACCCATAACCTCATTGTAAATCGTTGCTGTTTCAACTTGTTCTTGAAGGCGATTAGAAACTAAAAAGTAGTCAATACGCCACCCTGCATTTTTCTCCCTTGCTTTAAAACGATAAGACCACCAAGTATAAGCCCCTTCTTGGTCTGGATTAAAATGACGATAAGTATCTGTGAAACCACTTGCTAAAAGCTCTGTAAATTTCCCGCGCTCTTCATCTGAGAAACCTGCTGACCCTCTATTAGTTTTAGGATTTTTAAGGTCAATTTCTTGATGAGCTACATTTAAATCACCACAAATAATAACTGGTTTCTTTTGATCTAACTCTACTAAATAGGTTCTAAAAGCATCTTCCCACATCATACGAAAATCAATACGTGCAAGTTCTGATTGTGCATTTGGTGTATAAACTGTTACAAAATAAAAGTTTTCAAATTCTAGTGTGATTACACGACCTTCTGTATCTAATTCGGGGATACCAAGCCCTAACTTCACTTCTAATGGCTCTTGCTTTGTAAAAATAGCTGTGCCTGAATACCCCTTTTTCTCAGCATAATTAAAATACTGATGATATCCTGGTAAGTCTAACTCTAACTGTCCATGTTGCATCTTTGTCTCTTGTAAGCAGAAAATATCTGCATCTACCTCATTAAAAAATTCCATAAAGTTTTTTTGTACAACTGCTCTTAAACCATTAACGTTCCATGAAATACATTTCATCCTTTGTCCTCCTCATTTTTCTCTATATAATCATCAAATAATAGTTATTCTTATTTAGCTAACTTTATTATAATCTATTTCTCTATCTAAATAAAGAATATCTGGCATACTTATATTATAATCACATATTTTCTTTATATAGCATTACCTTATTAATAACCTTTTATTGATTAAAGTATAGTTCTTAGTATGTAGGTTATGATAAGATTAATAACTTATATTAGGAGGATTTATATGTATAACAAAATTGATTTACCTTATGCTTATAATGCTTTAGAACCTTATATTGGTGCCACTACTGTTGAAACACATTACAGCAAACACTTACAAACTTATGTAGAAAAATTGAATGCCACTTTAGAATCTTGGGGTGAATGGGATTCTAAAACCCATTCTCTTGAAGCTTTACTCGCTAATCCTGAACAAATTCCAGTTGGTATTAGGCAAGCTGTTATTAATAATGGTGGTGGTGTTTATAATCACAATCTCTATTTCTCTATACTCTCTCCAAATCCTAAAAAACAACCTGAAGGTAAATTACTTGAAATGATTAACAAAACTTTTGGTGATTTAGCAGGTTTAAAAGATCAACTTACTAATGCCGCTATTAATCAATTTGGCTCAGGCTATGGTGTACTATGCAAAGATTGTAAGGGTGCTCTCTCTATTAAACAAGTAAAAAACCAAGATACGCCTCTTCCTGAAGGATTGACTCCTATCTTAAACATTGATGTTTGGGAACATGCTTACTATCTAGACTACAAAAATTTACGTATTGATTATGCTAATAAGATTTGGAATATCATTGATTGGTCAGCAGTAGAAACCCTTTATACTAAAGACTTAGACTGTCTTTGTAAATAATCATCTCCTCTCACCCATAAATATACAAACCCCTACCTTCTAGTGATTTACTAAAGGGTAGGGGTTATTAATAACCTATAACTATTAAATATTTTTACATTTCTTCTGTAGCATTGATGTTTTCTGCTGTATTTAAAAGTGGTAAAACTACCTTTTCTACCCTTGGTAAGAAAAATTGTACTATTGGTCCAATAAGTAGAATACAAAGTATTGTTCCTATCCCAACTATACCGCCTAAGCTAATCCCTACTATAGCTGATACACCATCACATGCCATACGTACTTTTCCATATGGCTTATTAAGTTTCTCTACAAACATAAAATACATAAGATCATTAGGAGGTATGCCAAGGTCTGAACATTTGAGAATAGAAAAACCTATTCCAATAATTATACATGCCAACATGAAGAGTAAAATACGTACTCCAAAGCCATAACTTCCCATTTGTAAGGGTGCAATCAGTGCTAAATTAAAATCAATAGCAAATCCTACGAAAATCATACAAAGAAACGTTCCAAGCTTGATACTCTTACGATCAAGTATAAATAAAATCCCTAAAAATACAAAGGTTATAAGTCTATTTGCCCAACCAGGTGTGATATGTAAGATGGTTGCTAATCCTTGTGTAAATAAAGTAAACGGATCAGAACCTAAATTTAATTCAAGTAGCATTGCTACTCCTAAATGCAAAAATAAAAGTCCCCCAAAAAATGCAATTAATTTCTTCACGTTTTATCTCCTTCTTATATGGGTACTATTTGATTAATTTTATTGAATTCCTATTACTGCTTCACTCAATACTTGACCAATTGGCTCATGAATCACTAAATCTGCTTGATTGTCATAAGGTGTTGAACTCTTATTGATCAATATGAGATGTTTACCTTTAAAATAATTAATCAAACTAGCAGCTGGCTGTACTGCTAAAGAAGTACCTCCAATAATAAGCGTATCTGCCTCTCTAATTGCACGAACAGCTTCTGTAATTGTTGTATCATCTAAACCCTCTTCATATAAAACCACATCTGGTTTAACTATCCCTCCACATGCACTACATGTAGGTACACCTTCTTTTGCCATAATGTAATCTAAATCATAAAAAGCATGACACTTTGTACAGTAATTACGATGAACGGAACCATGTAATTCATATACTTTCTTACTTCCTGCAAGTTGATGAAGTCCATCTATATTTTGAGTAATAACAGCTTTAAGCTTACCCATTTCTTCCAGTTGTGCTAATGCTAAATGAGCTTTATTTGGCATAGCTTCTTTATAAATCATCTTTTCTTTATAAAAGGTATAAAATTCTTCTGTGTGTCTTTTGTAAAAGCTATGAGAAAGCATAGTTTCAGGTGAATAGCCTTTGCCATTAGATGCTTGATATAGCCCATTTTCTGAACGAAAATCTGGGATATTACTTTCTGTAGACACACCAGCTCCTCCAAAAAAGACTATATTATTACTACTACTTAAAATCTCTGCTAACTGTTCTATCTTTTCGCTCATGTAGTCATCTCCATTTTTTATCATAGTATATTTATATACTCAATAAACCCGTCAAAATACTTCATTTTCACTTGATCTACTCTGAATATTTTAAGTTACATCTTATTAAGCGGTAATTCGTAAAGTTTAAACCAAACCAATTCCGGAATACCTAATCTTAAATCCACAATACCTGCTTCTTTATATCCACACTTTGTATAAAGTGCTTGGGCTGGTGTATTACCAATAGAGGCATCTAACCTAATTGCTTTAATCCCCTGTTCTTTTCCATAGTTTGCTGCAAACTCTAAAAGCTTCGTTGCAATACCGCGGCCCGTATACTCCGGGTGTATGGCCAATGTGTGTACTACTAATACCTCTTCGTTGTTTAATTCCTCGCTCCAGCTTCCTTCTTCATAAGCCTCTGCCTGATCATGATTTAGAATAACTGTCCCAGCTAAATGCCCTTCTTCGTATATAACAAATAACTCTTCTTTTTGAATACCTGTTAATGCTGTTTCAGCATTGGGATACACACCCTTCGTCCATCCTGTATAATTCACATGGGTTGCTAAATAATCATTTAAAGTATCATATAAATCTCTTACCGCTTCTACATCTGCCATCATTGCACGTCTAATTTGATTCATTTGTTAATCCTCTTCGTTCTTATATTCCTTCCCTATTGTAACCACTTTTATATTGTTTTTCAACTATTCCTATGGTAATATACTTTCTACTAAATATAATGCCTAGAAGATTATTTGTCATTCTTCTAGGCTTTTATTTATATATTCTATTTTAAATATGCTTTATTTTAATATGAAAGGAGAACTGATTATGTCTCGTACTACTCAACTTACCTTACAGCTCTTAGAAGATACCTATGGCGTATGTCGCCTAGCACCTACTCAATAAAAGTTACCTAGCCAGGTTCTGTAGAGCACCCCATCCCTCTCCGTTTATCAAGTCTACTAGAATGTGCACGCTCTTACTTTATGGGTTAGGATTCCATTTTCAAGGCGTCTTATCGAACACTTGGAGGCTTTGCCTTCAAATAAGAAATATTCACTCTAGTCTCTTCACCAAGATGTGTCACTGGAAGTGAAAACTTACTTCAATGAGTAGAAAAGGCCGGTGATGCGTAGGTGACCTCACTGGAGCTTTTTTCGAGGATGGACTTAGAATGTGTTAACGAATATGAAGGAAGGATTTTGTGCGAGTGTTTGAGCGCCAGCGAGTTTTCGCACATTCTGACTGAGTATGAGTTTACACCTTCTTAGTCCATTTGAGCAAAAGCAAAAGGGAGAGCGCACACGTAGTGCCCACCCCTCCTTCTTAACTGCTAAGTTTTCACTCTATAAGCTATTTACTACCTATCTGCCTTTGTAACTTTACGTATTCTTCCTTTAATCGGTGTGGTTTGAAGTTGATTAAGAACATCTTCACCTTTTCCATTTAAGATTTCTACGAAAGTTGAAACATCTTGTACGTTAATAATGCCTACATCATCGGCACTCATACCTTTTAAGTTGCACAATGTACCTACGATATCTACTGGGCGCATTTTGGTTTTCTTACCTGCATTAATATGGAGTTTAATAATGTCTTTAGATAACTTTTCACCCTTTGTTGGTGCAAGCTTAAGTGTTTTTTCATGGGTTTCATTAAACTTCTCAAGAGCTGCTTCTACATGTGCTACATCTGGTGGTGTTGTAACAGGTACTTCATAACCAATATAGTTATAAATAGCATCTAAGAATCTTTTATCTTGTTTAGTTGTAAGAGTAATAGACTTCCCTGCACGCCCCCCTCTTCCTGTTCGTCCAATACGATGTACATAGCTTTCTTTATCTTCTGGCACATCAAAGTTAATAACATGAGTAATATGATCAATATCAATACCCCTTGCTGCTACATCTGTTGCCACTAAGTAACGGAACTTACCAGCTCTAAAGTCCTCCATAACGCTAAAGCGGTCTCGTTGCTCCATCCCACCATGTATTTTTAGGATACGTACATCTTTTTCTTGTAAATAAGCTTCTATCTCATCTACTTGATCTTTTGTATTCGCAAAAATCATACAGCACTCTGGATTGTTTGAAACGAGTGTATGATAAAGTTCAGTTAACTTTTGCTCTCTTTCCACTAGATAGCAAACTTGTTCAATCTTATCTGCTGTAAGCTGTTTACTTTCAATACTAATATCTACTGGATGATTCATATACTTTTCACTAATACTTTGTACATTAGGCGCTAATGTAGCTGAGAAAAGTAAAGTTTGACGGTTATTAGGTAAGGCTTTCATAATACTTTCTAATTGATCTAAAAAGCCCATTTTGAACATTTCATCTGCTTCATCTATAACCACATAGCGAATCTCTTCTGCTATAAAAGTTCCTCTTTCTAAATGGTCTAATACACGTCCTGGTGTACCTACAACAACGTGTGTTTTTTGTTTAAGCTCTTTTTGTTGAATATGAAAAGGTGCCTTTCCATAAAGCCCTACTGTTTTAACACGTTTAAAGCGTCCGATGTTAAAGAAGTCCTCTTTGACTTGTAGTGCTAGCTCACGGGTTGGTGTTAATACCAATACTTGTGGCTTATTTTCTTCCCAACAAAGCTTCTCACATAAAGGTATAGCAAAAGCTGCTGTCTTTCCACTTCCTGTTTGAGACTTAACTAATAAGTCCTCCCCTTCTAAAGCCCTCGGAATAACTGCTTGTTGTACAGGGGTAGGCTGTGTAAAATGAAGCCCCTCTATCGCCTTTAACAATTCCTCACTTAAATTATAATCTTTAAAGTTATTACTCAATGTTGTCATATTTTCTTCCTCTCTATTCGATCACAGTCTTTTTCCACCTGCCTGTTTTCATATAGATTACACAAATCACTATAGAAACCATAGAGGCAATAGGTGCTGCAAGACCTATTTCATAAAGTGTCATCTCTGTCAATCTACTTAAACCATAAGCAATTGGAATACGTACTAAGAAAGTAGCAATTAAACTATGTATCATAGCAAATAAGCTATGTCCACAACCACTTAAAAATCCGTTCATACAAAAGATTACACATACCATAAGGCAATCTATACTATAGGACCTAAAGTATAAGCTACTGGCTACTATAACCTCTTGGTCCTTTGTAAACATTCCCATCAAAAGGCTACTGTCTCCTTGCCCATAAAGTAAGCATAAGAGACCAAAGATTGCAGAACATCCAATACCTGTGTAGAGGCATTTTTTCGCACGTTCTACTTTCCCTGCACCCATATTTTGAGCAGCCATAGCTGCAATAGCTGAAGCAAAAGCTGTTGGAGGTAACATTGCAAAGACAATCACCTTTTCTACAACACCTACTGCTGCTGCATCTATAAGTCCTCTTGAATTAATAATAGCTGTAATAATTAAAAAGGATATATTTACAAGAGCATCTTGTAAAGCAATAGGTAGCCCAACCTTAAAAATAGCCTTGATCTTTACCGGGACAAAACGAATATGCTGTCTACCAAACTCAAAAGGCACACCTTTTTTCTTCAAATAGACTAATGCCAACAAGAAACTAAGTCCTTGAGCTGTAATCGTAGCAACTGCTGCTCCTCTTGCTCCCCATTTTAATACACCTACTAAAATAATATCTACTATAATATTAATCATACATGCAATAGCCACAAAAATTAAAGGGGTCTTTGAATCACCTAGTCCTCTTAATATACCACTTACACTATTATAACCTGTAATAAACAAAATACCTAATGCACAAATGTTTATGTAGTGAATCGTATCTTTCAATGCCTCTACCGGCGTATGCATAAATTGAGCAATTGGATTTGCCCCTAACGCCATAATAACTGTTAAAATGCAGGCAATCACAGCAAACAAACTTATCATATTACCTACAATTTCAGAAATAGCTTCTTTCTTATTTGCACCTAAATATTGACCAATAAGCACTGTTCCTCCTGTGGTAAGACCTACTACAATGCCTGTAATCGTCTGCATTACTTGACTTCCTGTTGCAACAGCTGCAACCCCTGCTGCATCTGCAAAATAGCCTACTATTACAAGGTCAGCGGCTCCATATAAAGCTTGTAGCAAGTTCGCAATTAAAAAGGGCATAGCAAATTTCAACAATGTAGGAAAAATACGTCCTGTTAAAAGTTCTTGATTGTTCTCCATTATTTTTTCCTCCTTTATTTTTACTTATCTTTGTGTCTTGCTTGCTTTTGTGTTTTGCTTGTTTGTGTACTTATATCTTATCTATTTCATTAACAATCAAGGTATTCTAGGAATACATATCTACTTGATTTTAATGTAAAAAATTAATTTTAAACAAAAAAAGAGCTGGATAAAATCACTAATTAACATTAGCAATCTTATCCAGCATATTGTATTCTATATACCCTCCGATTGAGCAACTTAATGGTATCACAGCATATTTTTGGTGTCAAGCCACCTTCTAGTTTCTTATACTTTAGATTATAAAAACTCTTCGTTTCTCATATTTTGTGCCACTTCTAACAGTGCACACTTATCTTTTATAATAATTTGATGTCCTCTTTTTTCTACCATTTCCTTTTTCTTAAATGTAGCCATAATACGTGATATAGTCACTGTATGTACACTTAAATACTTGGCAATCTCTATATAGTTAAAATGCTTATCTAATCTATCTTCCCCATCTATTTCACGACTTAATTTAAGTAAAAAACGACTTAGCCTTACATGGGTATACTCTTCTTTCTCCTCATGAACATGTCCTATAACTTGATGAAAATTATAAGCAATACTATGAGAAATAATATTGGCAAGCATTGGCTCTTGCTGAATGGCACTATTTAGTTGAGTATAGTAAATCTTATAAATCTTACATGTAGTCTTGGCTAAAAAATAAGATCTAGCATCACTTTTATAATTATAGCTACTTGGCTCTTCTGCTAAATTAAAGTACACCCCTCCCAAAATATCTCCAGCTTGAAAGTAATGATAGACAACTTCCTCTCCTGCTTTTGTATATCTTACAAGACCACATACTCCCTCTTCAAGATAATAAATAGCATTTGCTACTTGATTATTTTTCCCAAGGCTTTCACCTTTTGTAATGACTTCACTAATACCTTGTTCCATGATTACATTGATAAGTTTTTGTCTCATTTGATTCATTTTACCATTATCCCCCTTTTGCCTATAAAATTTTAAATTTTTAACATATGCTATATTTTTTTCTTTATAACACCTAATTCTTAATGTACATTATTTTTTTCATATCAAATCAATGTTATATTCAAGTTAGTTAATTTTTTATCTATCAATGGCGCCATTGGATTTTATTTTATTAGGAGGTCTTATGAAAAGTTCATCATCAAATGTTACAAAAAGCATCAATTCATCTCGTTCTCACTATATACATTGTCTAATAGGTTTTGCTCTTATGTTCATATTTTGGGTAATACCTCCCATTAATTGTATCACACCTTTAGGTATGCGTGTAGTAGGTATTTTGCTCTGTACTCTATACCTTTGGACAACAGTAGATACTATATGGCCTAGCTTTGTAGGTATACTCTTCTTAGGCATTTCAGGCTTTGCTCCAATGAATAGCGTAATTACCACTACTTTTGGTAATCCTCTCGCTATCCTTCTTATGTATGTTATCATTTTAACAGGTGCAATCTCGGAAGAAGGTATCTGTGAATATGTTTCAAGATGGTTTGTTACACGTAAAATCATTAATGGTCGTCCTTGGATGTTCTCTCTTATGCTCCTTTTAGGTGTTTATCTCTTAGCAACACTTACAATGGCAACTGCTACAATCTTTATGTTTTGGCCCATTCTTTATAGCCTTTTCCAAGTTCTTGACCTGAAAAAAGAAGATAAATATACAACATTAATGCTGATCTCCGTTGTAATGGTAGCGACATTATCTTTTGCTTCTACACCATTTAAAAGTATTTTACCTGGATTACTAAATAGCTTTAAAGAAGTAACAGGCTCTAACATTGAATATCTTCCTTATATGTTTGTAGGAACTTGTATCTCTCTTGTAAGCATTCTAGGTATTATCTTACTTATGAAATATGTTTTTAAACCAGATGTAAGTAAGCTCAAAAATATACATACTGATATGTTCAATCAAAATCCTTTACCACCTATGAACACACGTCAAAAAGTTCTTATTGGTTTAGTAGGCATCTTTATTCTTTGGATGCTTGTCCCTTCACTCCTTCCTGAAGGGCCTATTAGAACCTTTTTAAATAGTACACAAAATGCCTCTCCTATTTTATGCATTGCACTAGGCGGGTTCCTAAAAATAGATGGCAGACCACTTATTCCTTTTGCTAAAATCACCTCAAAGTATATGTCATGGCCAGTATTCTTAATGGTTGCGTCTTCTAACTCTATCTTAAATGCACTAACAAGTGAGCAAACAGGTGTTACACCATTTTTACAATCTGCATTAATGCCTATTTTTGAAGGTAAAAGTGTACTTGCCTTTACAGTACTCATTATGGTGATTTGTATTATTATTACAAACCTATGCAATAACATCGTAGTCGGAATGCTCTTTATTCCTATCATTAATATCTTTGCAAGTCAAAATAGCATTTCTCCAATTCCAATGGGTATAATTATGCTCTTTGTTGTATGTCTTGCACTGGTTACACCTGCATCTTCTGCACTAGGAGCTGCCTTACACAGTAATCAGGAATGGTTACAGGTCAAAGATATTTACAAATACACAATTATTATGAGTTTATTAACACTTATTGTAGCTTTTGTAGTTGGTCTACCACTACTTAATCTTATATTCTAATTATACCATTAAAGGAGGTCTTTAATATGTCAACTGAAATTAAACAAATCAAACACATTATTCATACCCAAGCTGAAGCTGAGAAAGCTTTTCTACAAGAATTTGAACAAGGTCATTATACTTTTTCCAATCCTCTTGTTAAATTAAATCCTTATACCATTTGTCCACTTACTGCACTTATTCTATTTAAAACAGAAACACCAGCCAGTGTAGAACTCACAGTAAAAGGTAAAGCATCTGCTGCAGATATTACTCATCATTTCCCAGAAAATACTGTACATCACATCCCTGTTCTTGGATTATATGGTGGATATGCTAACCAAGTTGTTTTAACACTTTCTACAGGTGAAGTACATATTGTTTCTATTGAAACACCTGGTTTACCAGATAACGTTTATGCTCCAACTAAAATGGAAACAACAAGTGAGTATATGCAAGATAACATTATGTTTGTTACTTCTGCAATGCGTTCTGTAGCTGCTGGTTATGACTACAATGGAGATTGCCGTTGGTTTACAACTGAAAATCTTACTTTTGACTTAAAACGTATTAGTAATGGACGTATCCTTATTGGTTCTTACCGTTTCTTAGAAAAGCCTTATAATACTGTAGGTATCTTTGAAATGAGCTTACTCGGTAAAGTTTATGCTGAATACCGTATTCCAGGTGGTTACCACCATGATAAATGGGAAATGGAAGATGGTAATATTCTTATCCTTACTCAAGATTTCACTTCTCATACTGTAGAAGATATGTGTGTTCTTGTTGATCGTCACACTGGAGAAATTCTTAAAACTTGGGATTACAAAAAATTCTTACCACAAGATGTAGCTAAGTCTGGTAGTTGGAGTGACGATGATTGGTTTCACAACAATGCCCTTTGGTATGATAAAAAAACGAATAGCATTACACTCTCTGGTAGACATCAAGATATTCTTGTAAATATCGATTACGAGACTAGTGAAATTAACTGGATGCTTGGTGATCCTGAAGGTTGGCCACAAGAAATGGTAGATAAGTACTTCTTCAAACCTGTTGGCGAAGGAGATTTTGATTGGCATTATGAACCACATGCATGTGTGATTACAGCTGAAGGCGACGTTATGGTATTTGACAATGGTCACTTCCGCTCTAAAAATCCAGAACACTACTTAAAAGGTGATGATAACTTCTCTCGTGGTGTACGCTACGCGATTAACACAGAAGATATGACCATTCGTCAAGTATGGCAATTTGGTAAAGAAAGAGGTAAAGACTTCTTCTCTCCATATATTTCAAATGTTGAATACTATGCAGATGGTCATTATCTTGTACACTCTGGTGGTATGGCACAAGAAGATGGTGTGACAGTTGAAGGTATAGGCAGTCGTGCTGCTCTTAACAATCCAAATATCAAACTTTCTTCTATTACAGTAGAAGTATTAAACGATAATGTAGTCTTTGAAATGCACTTACCTGCAAACTACTATCGTGCAGAAAAAATGCCTCTTTATGATGCAAGAGATCTCTTTACATTAGGTGAAGGTAAAATTCTCGGTACACTAGGTGTAACAGCTGAATTTGATACACCTATTGATGGCACTAGCCAAGCTACTGACCTAGCAAGTGAAAAATTTAACGCACGTTTCGAAGAAGAGTGTGACCGTTACGTATTCCACGCTGCTTTTGAAAAAGGCCAACTTGTTATGCTCGTACTTGAAGGGGATAACAATGAAGTTCATCGCTACTATATCTCAACTGCAGCAGGTGCTCCAAATGCCGCAATGTGCGTAGGCGTATTCCAAACAACTGATGAACGTATCGTACGTATGAACTTAAGTAAAGAAGGATTAAAAGGTTCTTTCGCTGCTAAACTTATTGTTGATATGGAAACTTATGATTTAGATACAACACTTACTTTCTAATCACTGTAAAAAATAAAATGTAGCCCTACACTTTTTACTTGAGGCGCTACATTTTATTTTTTTATCTTTTTATTTTATATTTTTCTTCATTTTCTACTTTAACTTAGTTAAATCTACTAATTAGCTTTTTTCATTTTTGCTTTATTTACTTGTATAACTTGTCTATTTTTGCTTTTTTATTTTAGATATTTTAACAACAAAATAGCTCTTTTCCTAGAAATTCACTTTTTTCATTTAGAGATAAAATCAATTAAAATCACTCCTATTTCACCTTGAAACCTCTTTTTGTTTTTGTGAATAATGTCAATTGTATTTACACTTTACTCAGGTGTATAACTTTACTATAGTCACTACATTACAACAAAATCTAATATAAAAGTTTAGATGAAATCACCATCCTAGGCACATGGTCTTATCTAAACCACTAAGAAGAAGTTTGAAAAGTTTTAGTCTCCCCCTTCTAAGGACATTTAAACTTATTCTTAGGCACTAAATGGGTTGACCGTGGCAGTCTTCTCATTTAGTTACATATCTATTGACACTTTTCTTAAAGCCATGTTCAATGCTATAACACACTTCATCTAAAGGTATGATTCAGATCTCTTTGCTTACGGTTAGTTACCCAGACAACCTGCAGTGATAACTATAATAATAGCTCTTTCACCAACGGAACCTCTGTTATACACACCAACACAAATAGTTCATACTCTCACCTTTATATGAATGATTCTATCGTACTGAACCCGTGCTTTACTCTTTAGTCAATAAATCATATTGCCACAAACACAACGAGCCAACCGAAGTCAGCCCATTTTAAGGGGGAGGCTAATTTCGGTTGGCTTGTTGTGTTTATACGATAATCTTCACTTCATCTCCATCTGCACTTTGTACATCTACAAGATGAAGTCCTTTATAACCCTTTAATGATTTTTTTATTACTTTACAACATTGCAAAATAGATTTCTTTTGCTCCTTAGATAATTGCTCCTTCACAGCAAACCTCATAGCAGCTCTTACACCTACTCCGCTTAAGCAAAGTGGAACAGGAATAAAGAATCTACGTCCCTCTGTCTTAATAATGATTCGCATAGTTTCACCTACTCAATAACAATTCTAACTGTATCTCCATCTGCTGAATCTACACTTACAATCTCACCCATTACTTCACTATCTAAGCAAGCAACAACAGTTTCTACAAGTTCTTCTACATTAACACCTTGTAATTTCCCCTTCGTTATAGGAAGTGTCCCTGAAACTTTTAGAATTTCTTTAATCACTTTAACTGGTAATTGTACATTAACTTTATCCCCATCAGCACTAAATACTTTGATTCTTAAAAATTTATCTTCATACTTTTTGGTACTTACTGCTGGTACATTAGAACTATTAAAAGCTTCCATTAATTCCTTTGCCTTATCTGCTGAAATCTTACCTTCTTCTACCATTTTTAATATACGTAATACTTCTTCATTCATTATATATTCCTCCCAAATCCCTATTTTTTTAATTCCTTAATTGCATCATCTGCTGAAATCTCACCTTTTTCTAAAGCATCTAAAATATCACTGTTTGCTTTAGACTGCTTCCCTTCTTTAGGTGTAAATCCTAAACTTATAATCACTTCATCTAACTTCGCTCTTACTGTGGGGTAAGAAATCCCTAGTTCCTTCTCTACCTCTTTAATACTTCCTCTACATCTAATAAAAGTCTCAATGAAATAAAGTTGCTCTACTGATAAATAATCAAACCTTGAAAGCTTAAAATTATTCTCGATACTAGTATCACAATGTTGGCATTTCAAACGTTGTGCTATGAGTTGATGTGAACATACAGGACACTGGCTAATTATATTGTGCATTCATTCACCTCTTTCTAAATTCATTATATTCAGAACTACTCATTTTGTAAAGTGATATTTTAATTTTTTTATATTTAAAATTAAAAATATTAATATCATACGTATCTATACTTCATTTTATCAATTTTAATATTAATTTATTTAATTTCTCTTTTACAAATCCATCTGTCCATTTATTTAATATTTCATTTTATAAATATCTATATCAATTTATTTAATATGTCATTTTATATTTTTATGATTTCATATAAAAGACACACCTATTGGTAACTTCTTAAGCCCTACTAAGGTGTGTCCTATATTGTATTATTTAAAACAGTTATATATATGTGACTTTGAAACACGTATTTTATCTGGTAAGTTACTATGACATTCTCCCCTTACATATTTGCATTTTAAAGCATAGGGACACCCTTCTATATGTTTATGTGAATCAGGTTTAATGCTATCTGTCTTTGCTACTCCTTTTTCATCACTATTCTCTGCTATTTTGCTTTTTTCAATCAGTTCTTGTGTATAAGGATGCTTAGGTGAATGTAACACTTCTCTTACACTACCTGATTCAACAATTTTCCCTGCATACATAATAGACACTGTATCACATACTTCATTAATTACATCAAAATATTTGGTAATAATCATAAATGCCATATTCTCGTTGCAACGTAAATCTTGAATCATTTGCAGCACTTGTGTCTGCATGCTTCCACCAAGATTTATTGTTGGCTCATCTGCTATAATAAGCTTTGGATTACACGCAATTGCCATTGCCATAATCACCCTTTGCAATAACTCTCCGCTTAATTCAAAAGGATACTGATTATATCTATCCTCAGCTGGCGATACGCTCATATTTTTTAACAATTCAATGGTTCTTGCTTTTGCATCTCTCTTTGTCATTTTAAGATGGATACGTAGAACTTCACTGAGCTGATTACCTATTGTAATCAGTGGATTAAGTGTGGTAATAGGCTCTTGAAAAATCATTCCTATTTCCTTACTTCTTAAGTTTTCTAGTTCTTTTTTATTCATACTTAATATATCTTTTTCTCCATTGAAGATAATATTTCCATCATAAATTAATTTTTCTTCATCATATAACCTGAGAATAGATTTAGCTGTCATTGTCTTACCACAACCACTTTCACCTAGAATCCCATGAATTTCTCCTGATTTAATTTCTAAATTAATATCACGCACGGCATGTACTATGCCACCTGTAGACATTAATCTAACCTTTAAATGTTGAATCGATATAATATTAGGCACATCCTTCACCTACCTTTCTTCCAAATTAAAAAAGCCGATGAGTCAAAAGACTTCATCGGCTTTTTAGTTTTTCATCTTAAAGCAAAATAGATAGATTGTCAAGAATATTTACTTAAATTTTACATCTTAGTTAGATTATTCTGTTTTTAATATTATTCTCTTTTTCACTTTGGCTTTATATGTTTTTGTTATCAAACTTTAATCCTTTCGCCATCCACATAAAATTTAGAGCTTCACATATTGAACGTTGTGCCCCGTATAAGGAATAAACTTCTCAAGGATATCTCTTGTACTGATTTTTAGGCTAGAAGTATTTATACATGGGTGGCATCCTATATACGCTCCTTCTAGTACTTCTTCATCTATTAGAAGATTGAAGCATTTATCTGTATAAAAAACCTCTAGAATAGATTTTCACTATCTATTCTAGAGGTTCTATTTTTAAATCCTTGGAAATTTTATTTAGCTTTAATATATAAAGTTTGAATACTGTAAGGTGCAATGAGACTACTTACACAGTTTCCTTCTACTGTAAGCTCTTCCCCTACTTGTCTTTCTAAGAAATCAACTGGGTAGGCTGTCTCAATTTCTCTTGCAAATTGGCATGCAACAGTTGTCTCTAAGCCATTTACTTCATGGTAGCGTACAATCCATGCTTGATCTAAGCCCTCTGCCTTCTTAATAGTATCAACGATAATCCCTTCTCCTTCTACTTTAAGGAATGACATGGTTTGTGGCAAACTTCCTTCTTGATTTGGTTTACAACCAATGACATCCACTTGGTGGTTAAGGAGTGCGGCTTCTTGTCTAGCTTCTTCAACTCTACCTACACCTATTACAAAGTCAAAGCTATGTGTACCATTTTCAGGATGTGTATCTGGATGATGACTGCTTCTAAGAAGTGAAAGCGCTAAACTATTTTGAAGTCCTCTATAGCCATATTTAGATTCACTTGTTAAATAAAGTCCATAGTTAGACTGACAATGTGCCCATCCAAAGCTACTTGCTGGTACATCTTCTACAAGTGGCAAGCGAGTCACTTCGCCCATTGGCACGTCATAGATAAATTCTCCTGTATGTTGTTTTAAGTGCGCTTGGAAATTAAGTTGTGGTGTATAGGTAGTATCGCCTATTTCATTCCACATAGTCTCTACATGATATTCCACTGAATGTTTGCCTTTGTAAAGGGTTGCTGTCACCTTAAGTGTAGAATGAGCAAGTTTCATTGTATAGCTTAGACTCTCAGCGGTTGCCCCCTTATGTTTCTTAATATCAATACATTCTCTTTTTACATCATCTATGGCTACATAGCGCCCAACAATCCACGCATTGGCTTCTTTACCATCTTCTTTAATATAGTGGAAGCCTGCACCTTTTCCCTCTTCTAGCATTTCTTCTTCTCTTACTTTATCAAAGAGTGAAGTCATATCTAGTGTTGTAGGATCAAAAGTTGCTCTTACATAATCATTTTCTAATGTATAATCCATATAAGTGTTCACACGAGAATCTTTTGCAAAGGCTGATGAATGACTCATGTCTTCTTTTTGTGTCACTAAAATGGTCTCATAACCATAGCTTGGAAGTGCCACTTCTACTAAAAGTCTAGTATACCAATGGCCCCAATATTGATTATATCCATCTTCTTGCTTTTCGAAGTTAAGTGCTTCTCCTTTTGAGTTGTATACTGCTAACTGATTCAAGTCTTCTTTGTAGTCCCATATCATCACTTCTACATAACGCATAGCTGTATAAGCTGTATGATTGAATAAAGTATAAAGTCTTGTTGCACCGCCATATCTGGCATTTTGTGAAAGGCCTAAGTTAAAGGATACGCCTTCTTTACCAATCATACGTCTTGTATGTACACCAACTCCAGCACCTTCTGCTGTTTCTACTTCATGGCTCAACTTACTTGTAATCTCTGTTGTATCAATTTGTCTAACTAGATTTTCTAACTCCAGTTTTCTTATGGTATTTGCTCCAGCCATAATGTCTTGGAATTTGCCTAATGCATATTCTCTTGTAAAGTTGATACCACATCCTGGTAAGATATCGTGGAATTGGTTAAAGAGTGTTTTTTGCCAAGCATCTTCAAAACCTTTATTAGAGTACGGTCTGCCTAATAAAGCATGTGTCATACTATTGATATATTCTGAATCTACAAGTACATTTTCACTATAGCGGTTTGCCATTTTTATACGTGAAGAAGATGTAAAACATCCTGTAAGTGTAAAGTTTAATTCATGATCCACAACAGGTAATGTGTCTTTTGCATGTTCCACAGCTTTAAAATAATTATGATAGGTACTGAATTTTAAAGTTGGATAAATTGGCCAAGTATTCATATCTTGAAGTTTTTCAATATCTCTTCTTGTTGGTCCGCCCCCATGGTCACCTACACCATAAACATACAGACCATCTTTAACCCCAAATGGATTACAGATTTCTGGAATATGACTAAAAGAATTGCCTGTAATAGAATTCGCATACCAAATAGGTTCCCTATAAGCTAAAAGACTTGCGCCTGACGGAGATTGCCATTTGTATAAACTATGACCTTCTAAACCTCTACAGTGATAATAGTATTTAACCCCACCATTTGCTAAAATTTCTGGAATATGGGCTGAATGTCCAAAGCAATCTGGCTCAAAATCTAATTGTAATGTATCTACATCTATATCAAAAAGTTTGGATAAGTAGTTTTTAGTATAAAGAATATGTCTTGCAAAGCTTTCCCCACTAGACATATTACGATCATTTTCAACCCATGTAGAAGCAGCTAGTTCCCATCTGCCCTCATGTACATATTGCTTGATTTCTTCAATCATCTCTGGACAATAGTTCTCAATGATTTGATAAGTAGATGCCTGTGATTGAGAATAGGTAAAATCTTTATATTCACCTAAGAGATTCAGCATGGTTCTAAAAGTATCAATGGTTACTGACACAGTCTCATGCCATCCCCACATCCAGTTCATATCAATATGAGCATGTGCCACACAGTGTACCGTATAAGCCTTCATTTTCTCACTTAAACTCATCATTTCTTGCTCAAATTCTAATACTTGCTCTTTTGTAATATAACCTTGTGTCTTTTTAAGGTTTAGGACTTTCTCACTAACATTTTCAATAAGAGCATGATCTGTGCCCTCTTGTGCTAATGAACATGCCATGGCAAAACGTATTTGTTGTAAAATACGGTCTTCCCAATAACTTGTACGTCCATCTAGAGCTGGGTTATTCACCTCAACCATTTGATTCCAATAATGCCCGGTATAATCTTCTCTGTACTTCATCAGTTCATTATATGCTTTCATATCTTGATCATCCTTTTTAGTAGAGTGATTTTGCTATACCTCAATTATACCGAATTCTATCTCCTATCAACATGTCCTATCTTATCCTTTTCATGTACTTTTTTACCTATCTTTAATCCTACTAAATAGATTAAATATCTCTTCTTTTTTCTATATACAATAAAATAAAAACTAGTCCTAACACAATATTTACAAGGCCCACAGCTTTGGCTTCATATTCCATTGTTATTAAAGCCCCCAACCATCCTCCTATTACGAACATAAGGGTAATCCCTAAATAGATCATTCCATTTTCTAATGCATCCGATTCTTTAGTTATAGAATAATGTGAAAAGCGCTCTGCCACGTTTTTTAAGTTACCTGTAAACATCACTGTTGAATAAGAGTTGCCATTGACCTTACGAAAGCCTTGTACTTGTAAGGCACATACAAAAGAAACCATAATATTAGCAATGACATTAAGTTTCCCCTCTGGAATAAACATAACGATAAATAACACTACTATCTCAATACCTAGTAAAAAGTGTAACCAGTCAAAGTACTTCCCTTCCTTCATTTTGTACTCTATAATTTTGGCAAGCCAAATTCCCCCTACAAAAGATGAAATAGGTAAGATATAATAAAGTATTTTTTCCAAATTACCTTGAGCAATATTATATCCTAACAAAACTAAATTGCCTGTCTGTGTATTGGCAAAAACTTTGCCCCTTGCTAAATAAGAATAAATATCTAAATAACCGCCTACAAGTGCAAGGAGCATGGCAATACTAAAAGACTCTGCCAGTTTATCTTGCTTTAAAAGTTGCTTCATTGTTTTATCCTCTATCCTTATTTTCTTTAAAAATAGAGTTGTCCACTCTGCTTACTTTTATTCCAAAAAGAATCCACTGTTTATCGTTTTAAACAGTGGATTCCTCTTATAACTTTTCCTATTCAACTATGGTTTCAATGAGTACTTTAACAATACCACCACATACCATATTAATATTACCTTTTGCCTTACTTATCATATTACAGTCCATATATTCTGTAGTATCTGTTCCTACTAATTCTTTTGCTCTTTCTATAACAAGGTTCTCTACATTGCCACCACCAACAGTTCCAACAACTGTACCATCTTTTTTCAGTACTAAAGTAGACCCTATGCCTCTAGGCGCACTTCCTTTTTTCTCTACAATCCTTGCTATAACTGCTACTTCATCCCTCAACATAGCTTGAGTCACATCATTCCCTACATAGCCTTCACTATTTAATGTGTTTTTCACCTGTACAAGCTCTGCTGCCACACTTACTGCAATCTCTGCCGGTGTGATTGCACTACATGGAAGGCCTATTGGTGTATGTACTTGTTTAAGTAAAGCTTCATCATAACCGACTTCTTTCATATGTTCCATAACTACTTTAATCTTAACTTTGCTTCCCATCATACCCACATATGCAAAGTCTCTATCAAGTACTGCTTTTAAACAATCTGTATCATGTGCATGCCCTCTTGCAACAATGGTAAAATAGCAGGCTTCAGGATGTTCAATCTCACCAATCGCCTCTACAAAAGGCTTACATATAACTGTTGCATTTGGAAATCGTTCTGCGTTGGCAAAGCTTTCTCTATCATCAATCACAACCACTTCAAAGTCTAGCATGTGCCCCATCTTGGCTATATAGTAGCCTACATGACCTCCACCACAAATAACAAGGACTGGTTTAAATCTTTCCATTTCTTGTGCAAGTTCCCTTAACGCTTCTCTATTCATTTTTACATGCTCCTCTCATAACGGCTTCTAATACGCCGCCACCTATAGATCTACTTTTATCAGATATACTAAAGCAATGCTCTCTTACGCATCTTGGGTCAATATCCCCACATTTAAAGCCTTTGGGCACCATCATGTTGTCTATTAACATCCCTCTTACTATCCCACTTAACTCTGCTAAAATAGGTGTATCATCTACATAGGCTACAATATCTCCTTTTTGTACCTGATCACCTATATGTGCAACAGGTTTAAATACCCCCTCTTTAGTTGAACGAATAATACGTTCTGTAGTATAGCCACCTATATCACCTGGAACACCTGTGTTAGGTATAGCACTTCCTTCTACAATAACACGTCCTAGATAATGTCCACGTTTTGTTTCTACTACATAATCACAGTCTTGTCCTGCTGTAAAGCCTGGTCCAACACCTATTACAATGGGTGCATCTTCTTTTTTTGTTCCTATATTACGCTTGGCTATAATGGCATCTACTACTGCATCTGGTTTAAGTGACTTGATAATTTCTGCTTCAGGATCAATAACTACTGGTATTTGCTTATGCTTTAAGGTGTTTTCTACCTCTTGTAGATTGTTACAAAGTACTGCTGTTACACCCTCTACACAGATACTTCCTGTATAAACTACGCTTGCAAAAGCTACGGTATGTCGTACAACTGTAGGCTTTGCAATCTCTGTCATCACAACATCAAATCCAGCTACACTTAATCTATAGCCAATGCCTGTGGCTAAGTCCCCTGCACCTTTTATAATGACTAACATCATCATCCTCCTCAATTCCTATTGAACTTGTTTCCAATATCCTTGGTTAATTGCTGCAAGTACAATTGTGTCTTTATAGTTTTCTTTTAAACACTGTGAAAAGCATTCTAATACTTTTGCTTCTATTAAATCAATCTGATTGATAAGGATAGTTTGTGCTTTCTCATCTATGCCTTTTTGCAATCCTACTTTACTTGTTATAAGGGTTATAATATCCATCTCACTGATGAGATGAGATGCCTGTACTTCTAATAGTGCCATTGCTCTTTCTTTTCTAAAACAGCAGGATTCAAGAGGTACATTTAAGGCTTTCATACCTACTACAATAACCACCTTCTGGGTAGATTTAGGGATAACAGGTTCATGCTCACCTGGTACTTTGATAGGTAGATGCTTGGAGCCATCTCCTTCAACTAATACATATTCAGCCAACTGCTCCATCATCTCAATTTGTTCATCTGATACACTTGTAATTTTTCCTTCTTCATGACTTTGCCCTATAACAATGAGTGTGTTTTGCATTAAAGCTTCTCTTATTTGCTCCTTAGCTGGATTGATTAGGACAATTTTTGCTTGCTCTTTAGTCGGATAATACATCTTGGTCGTCGTTGTAACAATAACACTTTTATTTTGTGCCTGTAATTCCTTAGCTACTTGAAAAATAGACGAAGTCTTGCCTCCTCCTCCAACAAAAGTGGTTACCCCTGGATTAATCTCTAGACACTCTATAAGTTTTTTCATTTGCGTTCCTTCTTTTATAGTTTCCTATATTTAACAAATTCTACTTCTATTATAACTTACTTTACAATAATAGTGAACTAAAAAGCCCTTGCTAGAGACATTAACTTATATCTCTAGCAAGGGCTTTAAAATACCTTTATATTAATACTTTACTTCTACTAATGAAAGCGCTTTAGGTTTAGCTATAGGATAGCCTGCAGCCTTTTCTTCTTTATCCATTACTTCTTGTGTTTGTTTTGCTGTTACTGTACCTCTACCAGCTTCAATAAGTGTTCCGATAAGCATTCTTTGCATATGAAGTAGAAAATCATCTGCTGTTATTTTAATCTGAATCATATCTTCTGATTTAATAATTTCAATGCTATGAACTGTTTTTGTTGTTGATTTACCATTTGGTTTTAAACTAGTGAAGCTTTGGAAATTATGTGTCCCTTCAAAAACAGCAGCAACTTTTTGCATGTTTTCAAGATCAAAGTCCTCATCCATATGATGCACATATTTTCTTGTAAAGACATTTCTAGTCTTTCCACAATTAATAGTGTACATATAAGTTTTAGCTTTTGCATTATAACGGGCATGGAAACGCTCATGCACTTCTTCTATACTTTTTACCACAATATCTTCTGGTAAAAACTCATATAAATAATCTAACATAAGCTCAGGGCTTAATGTACATTCTGTTTTAAAATTTGCTACATAGTTTTCTGCGTGAACCCCAACATCTGTGTGACCGCACCCAATAAGCTCTACTTTTTCCTCTGCCATCTTCTCAAGCACAGCTTCTATTTTAGCTTGTACTGTAAGATCTGTGTCTTTTTGAGTTTGAAAACCTTTATAACGACTTCCATCATATTGAATAACCATTTTAAAATTTCTCATTAAATTTACCTATATACTTTCTTTTGAATGTAGCCTTTATTATAACGTTGATTTTATGATTTAGATAGTCCCTTTTATTGGCTCTCCTTATAAATACAGTGAAGTGATGTTTCTTAATGTATTGCATTAACCCTTTAATAACTATAATAGATACTACAACAGCTACTACCATTGCCACTAATAATATGGTAAGCTCTGCACTTGTAAAGACAACTCCAAACTTAAGTACTTTAAGCAAGCTTGCTCCAAACATGACCGGAATAGCTAAGAAGAAAGTAAATTTAAACATTAATTATCAACGCTCTCTCATTCTAAATCATTGTTTATTAGACTTGCTTCCTTATTTACTTGTAATACTCTAGGTCATTATCTGTATATAAATGAGATGAATACTTTTATATTGGAGGAATATGCTATGGATTTACCTTTTCTTCCTGAAGAAGCACAAGTAACCTTTGATTTTTCTTCTATTAAGCGTAAATGGCTCAATGTCCCTTATGCAAATAAGTCCCCTGCCCAAAAACTTGATATTTTCTTACCTAATGGAAATGGCGACCATTATCCTGTCATTATTATTATTCATGGAGGTGGCTTTCGTTTTGGTGATAAACAAGGTATTGAATTAAAAATGGCTTTAGAACCTGGTCTTAAGCGTGGTTATGCCATAGTCTCTATTAATTATCGTTTGAGTACAGAGGCTACTTTTCCTGCTGCTCCTCAAGATGTTAATGCCGCCATCCGATTTATACGTAAAAATGCTTCTCTATATCACTTAAATCCTGACAAAATTGGGCTATGGGGTTCTTCCTCTGGTGGTAATTTAGCTGCTTTAGCAGGTACAACAGGATATACCCCTGTTTTTGTAGATTCAAGCTTGGGGGCACCTAGAGTTCCTTGGAATGTTCAGGCTGTAGTTGATTTCTTTGGACCTATTAACTTCTTAACTATGGATCCTCAATTTGTTATTAATGGGATTGCAGGTCAAGTTCATGATGCTCCTGACTCTTTTGAATCCTTATATTTAGGTGCGCAAATCACTAAAGTTCCTGGCAAAGTTAAACAAAGTAATCCAGAGACCTACTTAAACCGCAAAGCCCCTCCTTTTCTTATTGAACATGGTACAAAAGATAAAAATATTCCCTATCAACAATCTGTCGTCTTCTCTCAGCAATTAATGTATAACATCCCAGATACATTTATTAATCTCCGCCTTATAGATGGTGCTGGTCACGGTGGATCTCAATTTCAAACGCCTGATAATATTGACTTAGTCTTTGATTTTTTTGATCTTTATTTGACTTAATATATAATTATCCTTTTATAACATAAAAAGCTCTCAAGCTGTAGTACATTACAGTTTGAGAGCTTTTGTATTTTAGATCTATTCTATATTGCAAATTGGCTATTATAAAGTTCAGCATAGAAACCTTTTTGCTCTAAAAGGCTTTCATGGTTGCCCTGTTCAATAATCTCGCCCTCTTTCATCACTAAAATCACATCTGCATTTTGAATAGTAGAAAGTCGATGAGCTACAATAAAGGTTGTTCTACCTTTCATCAATTTGTTGAAGGCACTTTGAATTTGAATTTCTGTTCTTGTATCAATAGATGAGGTAGCCTCATCTAAAATCAGCATAGGTGGTTTGCAAAGCATTACTCTTGTAATACATAAAAGCTGCTTTTGCCCTTGTGAAAGCATGCCGCCATCTTCACCAATAACCGTATCATACCCCTTAGGCAGACGTTTGATAAAGGAATGGGCATGAGAAGCTTTCGCTGCTTGAATGATTTCCTCTTCCGTGGCATCTGGCTTACCCATGATAATATTTTCTTTGATGGTTCCTTTTTTGAGCCAAGTTTCTTGAAGCACCATACCATAATTAGATCGTAGACTTTTTCTTGTCATCTGACGTATATCTGTTTCTTCTACACAAATTGCACCTTGATCTACATCATAAAAACGCATGAGTAAGTTGATAATCGTTGTTTTACCACAGCCTGTAGGTCCTACAATGGCTACCTTTTGTCCTGGCTTGATGGCAATATTAAAGTTTTCAATAAGTTTTTTCTCTGGTACATAAGAAAAACTTACATCCTTACAAGTCACTTCTCCTTGCACATTTTCTAATACAATAGCATTTGCTGGTTCTTCTACTTGTGGCTCTTCTTCAATAAGTTCAAAGATACGCCCTGCACAAGCAATGGCATTTTGAAGTTCTGTTACAACGCCTGAAATTTCATTAAATGGCTTTGTGTATTGATTAGCATAACTTAAGAAACAAGATAATGCTCCCACTGTCATTTTTCCTGTAATAACTGCAAATGCGCCTGTAAGTGCTACGCCAGCATAAACAATACTATTTACAAAACGTGTACAAGGATTAGTTAAAGATGAGAAGAAAATAGCACGCAAAGAGTATTGAGCAAGTCTATCTCCAATTTCATCAAACTGCTTCATGGCTTCTTCTTCGTGGCCATAGGCTTTAACAACTTTTTGATTGCCTATCATCTCATCGATGAAAGCGGTTTGTTCACCACGTGCTTCAGATTGTAATTTGAACATACTGTACGTTTTCTTCGCAATAAAACTTGCTACAAAAAGAGATAGTGGCGTTACAAGTACAACGACAAAAGTAATTCCTACATTAATCCTAAGCATAAAGATGAGTGTCCCTACAATGGTCATTACCCCTGTAAAGAGTTGTGTAAATCCGAGGAGTAATCCATCTGCAAATTGGTCTACATCTGTAATGACACGGCTTACAATCTCACCTTGTGAGCGTCCATCTAAATATTTAAGTGGAAGAATCTCTATTTTATCAAAAGCTTCTTCACGAATATCACGTACTACTTGATAGGTCACTTTATTATTAATCGTATTCATCATCCACTGGGCAAGAGCTGTTACACCTACTATGATTACAACGTTAACCAAGTGTCCTAAAATGCCTTCAAACTCTACACCACCATATACAATACCATCTATGGCCTTACCTATTAAAATAGGTACATAAAGGGTTAAAATAACAATCACAACAGCAAGTAGAATGGAAAGCGCCATCAGTCTAGTATATCTTTTAATATACTGCATGACTTTCTTAAGGATAGCTTGTTGGCCTTTTTTATCTTGTTTCATCCTTATGCCTCCTCTCTTTTAAATTGAGAATAATAAATCTCATTATACACTTCACAGTTTACTAAAAGTTCAGTATGTGTCCCCTTACCAACCATCTTGCCATCATCTAATACAATGATTTGATCAGCATATTGAATGGAAGATGCTCTTTGAGAAACTATAAAGACTGTGGGACTACCCTCTAATTCTTTAATTGCTTTACGGAGTTTAGCATCTGTTGCAAAGTCTAATGCAGAGGTACTATCATCTAAAATTAAGATTTCAGGTTTCTTCACTAGCGCGCGTGCAATACTCATGCGCTGTCTTTGCCCACCTGATAAGTTCTTCCCTGCTTGGTCAATTTGCCCTTTCAAGCCGCCCTTACTTGCAACCACATCACTTCCTTGTGCAATCTCAATGGCTGCTTCTAACTCTTCATGAGTCGCATCTTTTTTACCCCATTTAATATTACTTTCAATATCTCCTTTAAAAAGGACTGCCTTTTGCATCACAATCCCTATCTTATCTCTTAAAATGTCTGAAGCATAAGCTTTAACATTCTTTCCGTTGATGAGGACCTCACCGGATGTAGCATCATAAAATCTAGGAATCATATGTATAAGAGATGTTTTACCTGAACCCGTTCCACCTATAATACCTATTGTTTGGCCTCTTTGTACACTAAAGTCTATTCCTGTTAAAGAAGCCTCCCCTGCACCTTCATAAGTTAAAGATACATTTTTAAATTCAACAACAGGTGCCTTAGTAGCTTGGCCAAAGATTCTTTCTAAGCCTTCTTCCATACTGGATTGTATGTCAAATACTTCTGAAATACGATTGCCACAAGCTACAGATTTATTAATGGTAATGATCAAACTTGCAAGCTTAATCAGCTCCACTAAAATTTGAGACATATAGTTATAAAGAGCAACCACTTCCCCTTGGCTCAGTACACCATGATCCACTTGGATAGCGCCTGTCCATATCAATAGGACAATAGCCACATTAATAATGACATAGGTAAAAGGATTCATTAAAGCAGAAATTCTTCCTGCTTTTTGTTGTATCTTAGTTAATCCTTCATTTTTGATTGCAAAAGCTTCTACTTCCTCTTCTTCTTTACAAAAAGCACGAATAACACGCACACCTGCTAGATTCTCTCTTGTACTACCAAGTACACCATCTAACTTTTGTTGAACTGACTTAAGCATTGGGATATTTAATAACATAATCCCAAAAACTACAAAAGATAAAAGAATAATCGCACCTACAAACAACATGGCTGACTTTACATCAATAGTAAATGCCATAATCATTGCGCCAAATACAACAAACGGTGAACGTAAAAATAGGCGTAACACCATGTTTACACCATTTTGTGCTTGATTGACATCACTTGTCATACGGGTAATCATTGTTGAAGTTCCTATTGTATCTACTTCAGTAAAGGATAACCCTAATAAATGCTCAAAAAGTGAATGTCTTAACTTGGTTCCAAACCCTACAGCAGCTTTAGCTGAAAAGTACTGGGCTGTTACAGAGCAAATAAGACCAATGAGTGCTAATAATACTAAAACGGCAACCATTTTAGTAATGTATCCCTGATCACTAAGCCCTATCCCTTGGTCAATAATGGCAGCAACTACTAATGGCACAAATAATTCAAAAGAAGCTTCTAACATTTTAAATAAAGGTGCTAGTACACATTCTTTTTTATAATCTTTTAGATAGACTAATAATTTTTTCAACCTTTTCATCTCTCCTCTTCTCTACTATACCCCACTGTATTTTTCATATTAATGGTAACATTTTTAGTTTCATTTTTAAACTTATATTTAATTAAAATCTATTTAACATGCTTAAAAACAATTTTTAATTAAGTATAAATAAAAACGTCGTAGGTTATTGGTATCCAATAACTTACGACGTACGGTTTCAGAAACTGTTGGTCATATACTCATTTCTATATAAACTGCTGAATGAAATCTGCAAGTAAATAAGTTAATTCACCTGCATCATATACTTTTTCTGCCCAAGATTGTTTCTTAAGTCCCCCATCTTGATAAAGTACTTCTTCAAATCTATAAGCCTCATCTTCTAGACGAATAAGTAAGCCATAAATAAGGTTCTCGCCTAGTTCTAAATCACCTAAGTCAATTCCTTTGTAATTTTGCTCTCTTCCATCAAAAACAATGAGTTGCTTCCCATCATCTACTGCAAAAGAAACCAATAAAGCATTTTCTTCTCCTTGTGCTAAATAACGGTCTACACCTTTTATGATGGTTGCAATGTTCATATGAGGCTCTATCACATCATAACGGTTACGGCAGTATTTGCCTTCTAAGTCATCATATTCCATAAGGACAAATGCTGCTTCTACATTATCTGCTACACGAATAAGGCCTTCTAAATCATAATCTGGTGCATAGTAAGTTAAATCGCTAATTTCTACGTGGTGTTCCATTGTCTTTCCTCTTTCTATCTCATAGCCTAGGAAGCTTTACTAGACTTCAGCTTCCTAGCCATACTTTTATCTGTCTACTATTGTATTGCATCACTTTATCCCATGACAATATGTTTGGATAATAATTTTTCCCTGTACGTTTAGACTTATTGGCTTAAGTATACCCCTATGCAAATAAATCTAAACTTAATTGGTTGGATTCAGATAAGTTTTGTAAAATACCTAACTCACACATCTTATCTGTAATGGTCTTACTTGCTTTTGTACGGTTTCTAAAGTCTTCTTTTGAAAGGAATGGACCATCTTTAATGGCATTCACAATACCTTCTGCCGCTTTTTCACCAAGACCATCAATGGCACTTAATGATGGCATAATCTTACCATCAATGATTTGGAAGTTCTTATCATGTGCAATTTCTAACTCAATAGGTGCGAACTCAAATCCTCTCGCATACATTTCTTGTACAAGACGCATATCTTTAATTGTATCTTGCTCTTTGGTAGTCTGATTCTCTTTACCTTTACTTTGCAGCTCTTTCATATTGTACTCGAGACGTTCCTTTCCAAAGCACATAGTTTCGTAAGAGAAAGCAGATGCCCTAATACTAAAGTAAGCTGTGTAGTAAGCCAGTGGATAAAATACCTTAAACCAAGCAATACGCCATGCCATCATAACGTAAGCTGCCGCATGGGCTTTGGGGAACATGTACTTGATTTTCTTACATGAATCAATATACCAGTCTGGTACATCATGAGCAAGCATTTCTTCTTCCCATTCTGGCCTTAATCCTTTCCCTTTACGTACACTTTCCATGATGGTGAACGATAACCCTTTTTCTACCCCTTGGTTAATGAGGTAAGTCATAATATCATCACGTGTACAGATTACGGTAGAAATGGTTCCTTTACCCTCTTCAATTAAAGTTTGTGCATTCCCTAGCCACACGTCTGTACCATGTGAAAGTCCAGATATACGTACTAAGTCAGAGAAACTTTGTGGTTTTGCATCTAGTACCATCTGGATAACGAAGTCTGTACCAAACTCTGGTACTCCAAGACAGCCTAACTTAATCCCACCTATATCTTCTGGCTTAATTTTTAGGACTTCAGTTGAGTGGAATAAAGACATAACCGCTGGATCATCTAACCTAATGGTCTTAGCATCTATACCTGTAATATCTTCTAGGCGACGGATAATCGTTGGATCGTCATGCCCTAGAATATCTAGTTTGAGTAAGTTATGGTCAATGGAGTGGTACTCAAAGTGAGTTGTAATAATTGGGGTTGTCGTATCATTAGCAGGGTGCTGTATGGCTGTAAACTCATAGATTTCTCTATCATGAGGTACTACGATAATCCCTCCTGGATGCTGTCCTGTTGTACGTTTAACACCTGTACAGCCTTCAGCAATACGTCTCATCTCAGCACGTCTTTTGTGGATACCACGTTCCTCATTGTATTTAAACACATAAGCAAGCGCTGTCTTTTCTGCCATTGTACCAATGGTTCCTGCACGAAAGGCTTTTCCTTCTCCAAAGAGTACCTCTACATATTTATGTGATTTAGCTTGGTAGTCTCCAGAGAAGTTAAGGTCGATATCGGGTTCTTTATCACCTTTGAATCCAAGGAATGTTTCGAATGGGATATCATGTCCTTCCTTATTTAAATCATGTCCACACTCTGGACATTTTCTATCTGGCATATCACATCCTGATCTTCCTGCATAAGCCTTAACTTCTGGTGAATCAAAGTCACAGTAATAACAGTTTGGACAAATATAATGTGGTTCAAGAGGATTAACCTCTGTAATCCCTGACATGGTTGCTGCAAATGAGGATCCTACAGATCCCCTTGATCCTACTAAGTAACCATGGTCATTAGAATCCCATACTAGTTTCTGTGCAATAATGTACATTACAGCGAAACCATTGCTAATAATAGAGTTAAGCTCACGTTCAAGACGCTCTACTACGACTTCTGGTAGATTAGGTCCATAGATTTCATGGGCCTTATCATAACAAATACTTCTAAGTGTTTCATCTGAGTTTGCAATCTCTGGCGGACATTTATCTGGAAGTACAGGAGATACCCGCTCAATCTGATCATTGATTAAGTTAGTATTGGTAATAACAACTTCTCTTGCCTTCTCTTTCCCTAGATATTTGAACTCATCTAACATTTCTTCTGTTGTACGTAAATAAAGAGGTGGTTGGTCATCAGCATCCTTAAAACCTTTACCTGCCATAATAATACGTCTATATACTTCATCTTCTGGATCTAAGAAGTGTACATCACACGTTGCTACAACAGGTTTATTATGACTTTCTCCAAGCTCTACAATCTTACGGTTATAGTCCATTAAGTCTTCGTTTGTTGTGGCAGCATATTTATCACTTCTAAGCATAAAACTGTTGTTACCTATTGGCTGTATCTCTAAATAGTCATAGAAGCTTACAATACGTGCAATCTCAGCTTCATCCTTTTCACGTAAAATAGCTTGGAATACCTCTCCTGCCTCACAAGCTGAACCTATAATAAGACCTTCACGGTATTTTTGAATCAGACTCTTTGGCATACGTGGACGACGTTGGAAGTAATCTAAGTGAGATGCTGAAACAAGACGATTTAAGTTAATACGACCCGTTTCATTTTTCACTAGAATAATCCCATGGTATGTTGGAAGCTTCTTAATATAATCTGGTGACACATCTACTAAATCATTGATTTGATCTAGTGTATGCACTTCCTTTTCTTCTAGCATCTCTATAAACTTCATAAAGATTTCCCCTGTTGCAGTAGCATCATCTACTGCACGGTGGTGATTTTCTAGACTAATACATAAGTGTTTAGCAATATTATTTAACTTAAAATTCCCTAAGTGTGGCATTAAAACACGTGCTAAAGCAACAGTATCTAGAACCGTGTATTCACAAGTTAATCCTTGTCTATCTGCATTCGCCTTAATAAAGCTCATATCAAAGTCAGCATTGTGAGCAACCATAATACTACCTTCACAGAAATCCATAAACTTAGGTAAGATAACTTCTATAGTCGGTGAGCCCATAACCATACTATCATTGATCCCTGTTAAGTTCTCAATTTCATAAGGGATAGGAACTTCTGGATTGACAAACTCACTAAACTGATCAACGACTTTACCATTTACAACCTTTACTGCCCCAATCTCAATAATACGATTTTGATGTGCACTAAATCCTGTTGTCTCTAAGTCAAAGACTACATAGCTTTCACGTAAACTTTGATTCTTTGAGTTAATAATCATCTCTTTTAAATCATCTACAAAGTAGGCTTCTACACCATAGATAATTTTAAAAGGTTCATCCTTAGATACACAGTGGTTGGCAATAGGGAAGGCTTGTAAACAACCATGGTCTGTAATCGCTATGGCTGGCATCCCCCATGATTTGGCACGGTTGATCATCTTCTTAATGTCTACAACACTATCCATATCACTCATCATTGTGTGTAAGTGAAGTTCTACACGTTTTTCTTCACTCATATCCATACGCTTTGTTGTAAAATCTGCAATAGGCTTAATCCCTTGTACAGAACCAATACCTACTTCTCTATCATACTTATCTAAAATCGCCATACCTTTAATACGGTAGAAACCACCTTTTTTCAAGTTACCCATAATCTCTGGAAGGTCTTCATTCTTCACAAAAAGCTTCACTGTAATGGTATCTGTAAAGTCCGTAATATCAAACATAATGATTGTTTTTTCCATACGAATCTCACGGGTATCCATACCAACAATTTGTCCTTGGATAACAACTTCACCGATTTCATCTTGAATTTCATCAATGTTTGTCACTTCACCATCGCAAGAACGTCCATAAAATACATCTGGGTCAGCTGGCTGTTTGGTATATTTCTTTGGTGCTGGCTTTTTCTCTTCTTCTTGTTTTTTGGGTTGCTCTTCGTCACATTTTGGTGTTTGTCTTACATTACCCATAACAGTATGCACCTCTCTTGCTAGCTTGTTTTCATTCTCTTCCATAAGTGTATTGTTAGAGAATGCTCTAAACTCAAATATAATTTGTGCATTCATGCTAAAACGATTCATAAAAATATCATGAAGTTGCTTCTTAATATCTTCTGAACGTCGTCTTGCAAATAAACTGTTATCTAATGTAACGGTTAATGTATCACCTTCTACTTCCCATTCAGATAAACGCATTAAAGCAGAAAACATTTCACTTTGTGAACCTATTTCGTGAAGTAAACTACTTTTGTACTCCTGAACTAAATATTTCAATGTATACTGTTCTGACAGCACATATTGTTGGTTAAGTCGCACAGTTAAATCTGTTGTTGGAAATAGTTTATTTTTAATAGCATCTTGCATTTTCTCAATCTGAGCAAAATGAACAATCTGCCTACTTCTCATATGAATGGCTAGTGTGGTGGTAGCATTATCAAAAACAACTTTGTCTACCACTATGTCACGAAAAAGCTGATGAAGCTTGTCGTCTACTTTAAGTTCTGGCAATACTTCAAAAAAGCTTCTTACTTCTGTATCTTGACTCATGCTCTCTCCTCCACAATTTTTTTCAATATACCTATTTTATAATTGTTTGCTACAAATAACAAGGAAGATTCCCCTTCTATTTTGGGGGAACAAATAATAAAACACAGAATGGCTTCACATTAAAGCCTCTCTGTGTTTAAAAAACAAATATTGAATTCAATAAGCAAAAGTATGAAAATACCTAAATATTATTATTAATCAATAAATCTTGTTATAATACTAATAATAAATCTACATAAAACAATTAGATATTTGTTTGGTTGATAGTATTTATAATTTGTTTTAAAGAGTTAAAATTAAATATGAACATATACTATATGCATAAAGCAAATATAGTAATCAAATATTAGGAAGTTTGTATACTTGGAGGAATTGCACATGAAGATTACCATTAGAAATGAAAAGGAAGAAGAACGCTTTTTAGTTGAAAAAATAACTCGGGATGCATTTTGGAATTTATATACACCTGGTTGTAATGAGCACTTTCTGATTCATAAATTGAGAAATCACAAGGATTTTATTCCTGAACTTTGCTTTGTTCTTGAAAGGGCAGGTGAGGTTATCGGAAGTATTTTTTATAGCCACTCAAAAGTTGTTGATTTAGACGGAACAGAATACAAAACCATTACATTTGGTCCAGTTAGTATTAGACCTGATTTTCATCGCCAAGGATTTGGGAGAATGTTAATCTCTCATTCTATAGACCAAGCAAAGCTACAGGATTATGGAGCAATAATTATAGGTGGTTTTCCATATCATTACAAACCATACGGTTTTGTGGGAGCAAAAAAATATAATATTGCTTTAGAAGATGGGAATTACTACACTGGCATTATGGCACTTCCATTAAAGGATAATTATCTGGATGATATAAAAAAAGGTGTCGTTTATTTTAGTGAGGCGTTGGAGCCAGGGGAAAGCGGACTTGATATCTTTGATGCAAAATTTCCACAGCTCAAAAAGGAAGTAAAAGAATGTCAGGGAGTATTTGAACAGGCAGTAGCTGAAATTGATAAAATGGATTACTAAGTGTTACAAGGATAATAGAAATTAAATAATTATCCTTATAACTAATAAAATAGTTATTTGTTTACTTGAATTAGCCCTACTCCACTATCGTTGGGGTAAGGCTAATTTTTTGCTATATCATCAATATTGTCTTCGTCGGTGCAGTTTACTAAGTGATGGGATGTAGGTAAGCTATTGTATGGAGACTTTCTCCACAGACTTTTTAGAGAGGTTTAGTGAATGGAAGCAAACTGGTTTTAGGGAAATGTTTGAGGAAAAGTGAACTTCTTTTCCGAGTTTTGACCGTTAGTTTGATGAAATGAACTTAGCCTCTCTTAAAAGGCGAGGACTAGAAGTTGGAATACAATAAGATTGCCTCTAGCCCTCACTTATCCCCCCATATTTATTGATCTCTTGAAGCTACAAGTTCAACTCCAGTACCTAGTAAGTCAGCAACAAGTACGTCACCCATCTTAACTGGTGATTGAACAGTTAAGCTATTAATCACTTCCATACATTCCGGTATCATTTGCTTTGGAATATCTCCATTGGTTTTAACAGGCAAAGTTGGATGAATGGAACCTTCTATTTTTACTGTTGAAGTAACAACACGTGTTGGAGCAGTTACTTCCTTTACACCATATTCAGCACCTTTTGGGCAAGTATTGCCTGTTACACTTAATGTTTCTTCACCTGATACAGTTAATCTACAACCTTTAGGACATACAATACAAATAAGTTGTCTTTCCATTTTCTTCACCTCAATTAATCTCAATTTGGATTTCATTATACTCTGGTTTTAAAAGCTTCTTAGGTAATACTAAGCGTTCCATTTCCGCTGGTAACATGTGTTCACGTTTAGCTGTTGTAATCACTTCATCACCTGCTTTTACAACAATATTCACATCATGAAGTACTTGATTGACTCTAAAGAATAATTCTACAAAGTTACCTACTCTATCGTATTCTACCTTCTGTGGTACTGTATAGTTAATGCAATTACCATTTTTGAGGGTGATGACTTGATTTGAATGTGTATAGTGTGACCCAATATACTTGGCTGCTGATTCACCTGCACGCATACTTTCTTTGGTTACAAAGTCAACAAGGTCATGTACATGAAGTGCATTCCCACACGCAAAGATTCCTTCACATTCTGTTTGCATATCTTCATATACAACGGCTCCATTTGTACGTGGATCAATAGTAATATTGGCAGACTTAGTGACTTCGTTTTCTGGAATCAGTCCAACGGATAAAAGAAGCGTGTCACAATCAAACGTCATTTCTGTACCTTTTATTGGTCTTCTATTTTCATCTACCTGACTTACAATAACTTTTTCAAGACGTGATTTACCTTCTACACCTGTTACAGTGTGAGATAAGTATAATGGAATATCAAAATCCTCTAAGCATTGTACAATATTACGGCTTAATCCATTTGAATATGGCATTAGCTCAACAACTGCTAGTACTTTCGCACCTTCTAATGTCATACGTCTTGCCATAATTAGTCCAATGTCTCCAGATCCAAGGATTACAACACGTTTACCTACCATTTGGCCTTCCATATTCACATAGCGTTGTGCTGTACCTGCTGTAAAGATTCCTGCTGGTCTATCACCAGGAATGGCAATGGCACCTCTTGTTCTCTCTCGACATCCCATTGCTAGGACAACTGCTTTTGCCTGAATTTCCATATACCCTTCTGTACTATTCATTGCATAAATACGTTTATCTTGAGTAAGTTCAAGTACCATTGTATCTGTCATGACTTCTACTGTTGTATCTTCTAACATATGAATGAATTTTTGTGCATACTCTGGACCTGTTAACTGCTCTTTGAAGTAGTGTAAACCAAATCCATTATGTATGCATTGATTTAAAATCCCGCCAAGTTCTTTATCTCTTTCAATAATCAAGATACTTTTCACGCCTGTTTCATAAGCTTTATAAGCTGCTGCAAGACCTGCTGGTCCACCACCAATAACAACAAGTTCATAATTTCTATTATTCATGGTCAACGCCCCCTTTGTTAGTTTTACCAATTAAGATATAAGAATCTAAGTCTTCTTGTCTTACTGCTTCTAATGGTATGTTAAGTTCTCTTGCAATAATCTCAACAACCTTAGGTGAGCAGAAACCACCTTGGCATCTTCCTGCCCCTGCACGTACACGTCTTTTAACCGCTTCTACTGTAGTTGCTGGTACTGGTGAATGAATGGCCTCAACAATTTCACCTTCTGTAATCTTTTCGCAACGACAAATGATACGTCCATAAGCTGGATTTTCTTTGATTAATGCTTGTAACTCCTCTTTTGTAAGTTTCTCTAAAGACTTTACTTTTCTTGTACCTTTAAATTCTGCTTTTGCTGCTAAGCTAAGTCCACTATCTTCAAGCATTTTTACAATATCTACTGCAATTGCCGGTGCTGATGTTAAACCAGGTGATTTAATCCCTGCAACGTTGATGAAATGTGCATTGGTTTTTGCTGGTCCTATAATAAATTCATCACGATTAGTTAATGCACGATTTCCTGAGAAGTTACGAATATTATCTCTATATACAATGTTACTACATGTAAGTGCAGCCATTTGTCTTACATAATCTAATCCACCTTGTGAGGTTGCTACATCATGTTTGGCACTTGCATCTGCAGCATCTGGTCCTATAATAAGATTGCCATGGGCTGTTGGAGAAACTAATACCCCTTTCCCCTTTGCTGTTGGACATTGGAAAATAACATGACTTACAAGTCCACCTTGTGCTTGATCTAAAAGGTAATACTGTCCTTTATTAGCTATAATATGAAAATCAGTAGGCTCAATCATATTGTAAACATCATCTGCATGAAGTCCTGCTGCATTAATGACATAGCGTGCTTCCATTACTTTTGTTTCTTTTGCAGTTTTCACTTCTACTTTAAACTTATCTTGTTCTTGATGGATATTTACAACTTCATGGTTAAGGAATACTTTTGTGCCATTTTCTACTGCATTATCCATAAGAGCTATAGCAAGTTCATAAGGTCCTACTACCCCAGCAGATGGTGCATAAAGGGCACCGTGTATCTCTTTATTAATAGATGGCTCTTTTTCTAATACTTCTTCTTTAGTTAGAAGCTTTAAGCCTGGAACTCCATTTTCCACGCCTCTTTCATAAAGCTTTTGTAGATGTAATAAATCTTTTTCGTCAAAAGCTAGTACTAAAGAACCCACTTTTTTATATGGAACATCCAGGTCTTTGCATAACACTTCAATCAACTTGTTGCCTTCTACATTGTATTTTGCCATAAGTGTGCCAGGTTCTGGATCATAGCCCGCATGTACAATTCCACTATTAGCTTTTGTTGTGCCTGATGCAAGATCATTATTTTTTTCTACAACTGCTACATTTACCTCATATTTTGAAAGTTCTCTTGCAATACTTGCCCCACATACGCCCGCTCCAATTATTATTACATCATACATCGTTAATGCCTCCTCTATAAAACTTGTTTTTGAAAAGCAAAAAAAGAGCAACGCAAACAAAGGTATTATATCCCTGTTTAGCATTACTCTTTTTCTCTGCTATCATGTATTGAATTATCTTTATCATATCTAATTTAGTTGTATTTGTCAATTTTATTTAAAATTTAACAAACATTATATGTATATCGTCCAACTTTACATTTCCCAAACTTTTTGATTGGTTGTAGAAATAGCTATTGCACCACTTTGCAATACTCCTATAACGTCTTCTTTGTCTGCAATTAATCCACCTGCAATAAGAGGAATATCTATCTCTGCTACTAGCTTACCAATAATCTTTGGCGCTACCCCTGGTAAAATCTCAATAAAATCAATAAGATCTGGCTCTACAAGTTTCTTTATCCCCTCTAAAGACATAGAATCTAAAGCAAAGAATCGCATTACTGTTGCTAAGCCTTGTTTCTTAGCCGCTTTAATTACAGCAATCTTCGTAGAGATAATCCCATCTAATAAAGTATTTTCTTTTAAAAACTTTACACTAACACTCTTTGCTTCTAATCCTTCTACTAAGTCTAAATGAACCATTACAGTTTTCCCATGATCTTTTAAACGTTTAACGATTCCCCCTATATTGCAAATATCTCCATATAAAACAAAAACTACTTGGCTTGAAGAAGTTAAGCATTTTTCAAGTCCATTGTCATCCTTTATAGCTGCTACAATAGGTGTATCCTCTAATTGGTCAATAATTGTTCTATTCATCGCATAACATCCCTTCTATATACTCTCATTTCCTCCATATCACTTTACCACAATTTATACACTTTTCAAATTTCACTTGACAAATAATTAACTTTTGCAATCAATATTGACTTATAAAATTTATTTAATTATAATTCATTTATAACTTTTGCACAAGAGACCAAGAGTAGTGCACAAAAAACTTCAACAGTTTTTTTGTGCACTTTTTTATTTTGTGTAGAAAATAACCATTCGAGGGGGAATTGCAATGGCAAAATATGTTATGGCTTTAGATCAAGGTACAACAAGTTCAAGGTGTATTCTTTTCAACGAGAAAGGACTTATCGAAAGTGTGGCACAGAAAGAATTTACTCAAATCTTTCCTACTCCAGGTTGGGTTGAACACAATCCAGAAGAAATCTGGTTTACTCAACTTAGTGTAGCTCGCGAAGCTTTACAAAATGTTGACGCTACAGCTAGTGATATTGCTGCAATTGGTATCACAAATCAACGCGAAACAACTGTTGTATGGGATAGACACACAGGGGCTCCAGTTTACAATGCGATTGTATGGCAATGCCGTCGTACATCTAATATTTGCGATGAATTAAAAGCTGAGGGCTTTGATCAAATCGTAAAAGCTAAAACAGGTCTTATTATGGATGCTTATTTCTCTGGCACAAAAGTAAAATGGATTTTAGATCATGTAGAAGGTGCAAGGGAACGTGCTGAAAAAGGCGACCTTCTCTTTGGTACAATCGATACTTGGCTTATTTGGAACCTTACAAAAGGTGCTGTACATGTTACAGACTACTCTAATGCATCACGTACAATGTTATTCAACATCCACACCTTAGAATGGGATAAAGAAATCTTAGAAAAATTAAATATTCCACTTTGTATGTTACCAGAAGTTAAACCATCAAGCTGTGTATACGGCATGTCTGATCCTTCACTTTTAGGTGGTGAAATTCCTATTGCTGGAGCTGCTGGTGACCAACAAGCTGCTTTATTTGGTCAAACATGCTTTGAACCAGGTACTGCAAAAAATACATACGGTACAGGTTGCTTCTTGCTTATGAACACAGGAGGGCAAGCTATTGAATCTAGAAACGGCCTTTTAACAACTATCGCTTGGGGTATTGGTGATAAAGTTGAATATGCTCTTGAAGGCAGCGTATTTATGGCTGGTGCTGCTATCCAGTGGTTACGTGATGAATTACGTATTATTGATCATGCATCACATACAGAAACTTATGCAAAAGCTGTGCCTGATACAAATGGTGTCTATGTTGTTCCTGCATTTACAGGACTTGGGGCTCCATATTGGGATCAATACGCTAGAGGTGCGATCTTAGGCTTAACACGTGGTGTTAAAAAAGAACACTTCATCCGTGCTACTCTTGAATCTTTAGCATATCAAACATTTGATGTATTAAAAGCAATGCAAGAAGACTCTGGTATCGAACTTAAAACACTTAAAGTTGATGGCGGTGCTTGCGCAAATAACTTCTTAATGCAATTCCAAACAGATATTTTAGGGGTACCTGTACAACGTCCAGAAGTTATTGAAACAACTGCTCTTGGTGCAGCTTATCTTGCAGGTCTTGCTGTAGGCTACTGGAAAGATCTTGAAGATGCTCGCAACAACTGGGCTATCTCTAAAACATTCAAACCAAAAATGGCTGAAGAAAAACAAAATGAACTCCTTGAAGGTTGGCATCGTGCTGTTGGTCACTCACTTGGCTGGGCAAACTAATAAGCAAATTAATCAAATAAATAATTTAATAAACTGGGGGAATTAATATGTCAACATTTCTTGCGGAATTTTTAGGAACGGCTCTTCTTATCCTTTTAGGGAATGGTGTTGTAGCAAACGTATCTCTTAACAAATCAAAAGGTAAAGATGGTGGGTGGATTGTTATTGCTACTGGTTGGGCATTAGCCGTAGCAATTCCTGTATATATCTTTGGACCTATTAGTGGGGCTCACTTCAATCCTGCTGTTACACTTGCAAATGCATCAATCGGTAACTTTGCTTGGGCAGATGTACCAATGTATATCATTGCTCAAATGCTAGGTGCCATCTTAGGTGCTTGTCTTGTATACCTTCACTATCTTCCACACTGGAAAGAAACTGATGACAAAGGCGCTAAACTTGGTTGCTTTGCAACAGGTCCTGCTATCGAAAGTACAACTGGTAACTTTATCTCTGAATTCCTTGGAACTTTCGTTCTAGTATTTGCCTTACTTGGTATTGGTAATACAGTTATGGTAGATGGTCTTTCACCTATCGTTGTAGGTCTTGTTATTTGGGTAATCGGTCTTACACTTGGTGGACCTACAGGCTATGCAATCAACCCTGCTCGTGACTTAGGACCAAGAATTGCTCATGCATTTCTCCCTATTCCAAACAAAGGGGATTCTAACTGGAAATATGCTTGGATCCCAGTTGTAGCACCAATTTGTGGTGGGATTGTAGCTGCTTTAATCTTCAATTTAATCTTCTAATCATACAAAGATATCATTTCTATAATAACTAAAAATAGGGATCACTTCATTTAATGAAGTGATCCCTATTTTTTACCATTTTAAAGCCAGTAACTTATTTTCTAAGTCATACCCTTCCTGACTTCTATTAAGCCCTTGTTGTATTAGTCTTTCCATATCTTGAGATAGCGGTGCCGCTATTTTCATATATTCTCCTGTGATAGGATGATAAAAGGCACAATAAGCAGCATGTAACCCTTGTCTTGTAAGCATGTGATTATTCTCATTGTATAAAAAATCTCCAAGAAGAGGATGGTCTATAGCAGACATATGCACCCGTATTTGATGGGTACGTCCTGTCTCTAGTTGTAATGCAACAACCGATACTGCTTGCCCCTCTATTTGAAATACTTCGAGTCTACGATAATGAGTTACTGCACTCTTACCCTCTTTTTTATCTACTTTTCTTTTAATGATACTATCTTCCATTCTTCCAATAGGTAGATCAATGGTACCTTCTTCTTCTGTAATACCTTCTACAAACGCTACATAGATTCTACTTAAATGGTGTTCTTTCATTCGCCTTGATAGAATACTTCCACTAAGCAAGTTCTTTGCAATAATGGTTACGCCTGTAGTATCACGATCTAATCGGTTAATACAGCGAAATATATAAGGTCTATTCTGCTGATGGTAGTAATAGCTGATGGCATTTGCCAAAGTATTATCATAATTATTAACTGATGGGTGGATAGGTGTATCATAAGGTTTATTAACTACAAGAATATCTTCATCCTCATACAAAATATTTAATCTACCTTTCTTAGGAACAATATTTTCAGAATATGCCTGTTCTGCTAAACAAATCTCTAGAATATCCCCTGTTTTTATAATTTCATTTACACCTGCCCAAGTACCATTTCTTTTAATGCCTGCTTGTGTTTTCTTAAGTTCTATAACAACTGCTCTTGAGTACTCCTTTTCCTTTAAAAACATCCCAATACTCTTGCCATTATGTTGTTTTTGTATCTTATATTGTAACCTTCGTGTCATTTCTTCTCCTACTCTTTTGTTCTAATCAAAGTATAGTCATTTAATAATTAAATTATATCATAGTTTCAAAAGGTTACTGTAAAAGTTATATCTTATAAATATCCGAAAACTCTATATGGCATTTTTCAATTCTTCTTTGACTCATTTGACAATCATCTATATTTTCTATTAATAATTCTTCTCCAGCTTTTTGTATGCGAGGTAATCTTATTTCAAATCTTGTTCCCTCTCCTAGACTACTTTCTACATCTATTGTTCCTTCATGAAGTTCTACTAGAGACTTCACAAGTGATAACCCTATACCACTTCCTTCACAATGTCTCGTTAAAACATCATTTACTTGTACAAAACGTTCAAAAATATAAGGAACCTTTTCAGCTGGAATACCTATCCCATTATCTTGTACTATAATAAGTACGTCTTTTGTGCCTACTTCTATACTTACTTGAATTCTCCCTTCTCCCAAAGTGTACTTAAGTGCATTAGAAAGTAAATTAAGTATGATTCTTTCTATCTTCTCAGGGTCACAAGCAATGACTTCTTCTTCTACTTCTGTATCAAATATAATTTCTATCTCTTGATTTTTTGCATACTCTGCCACCGACATGACAATTTCTTCTACTACATTAATAATATTATAATTATGCATTGTTACTTCATAGTATCCTGCATCAATTTTAGTAACATCAATAAGGTTATTGACTAACCTTAGTAACCGATAACTATTTTGTCTCATAATACCTACATATTTAGTTGTTAATGATTGATCTTCTAATGAATCATTCATAAAACCTTCTAACATTTGCAAAGCAGACATAATAAGAGTAAGAGGTGTCTTAAATTCATGAGATAGATTAGCAAAGAATTCATTTCGCAATTTTTCTATTTGAAGTACCTCTTTTGCTAACTTTTCTTTCATTTCTAACTCTATCTCATAAGTAATATCTTTAGCTGTAGCAATAAACGTATCACTTGCCTTTTTATAGTAGCCATCCCATCTAAGCCACTTATAACTTCCATCTCTACATTGATACCGGTTGATACAAGGTTCTTGTTTACCATATTGAATCCATTTTTTTTGTTTACTCTTTGCATTTTCATAATCATCTGGATGAATCATGTCTTGCCATTTCATATGTAGAAATTCTTCTTCATTCCACCCTAATATTTGCTTACAGCCTTCATTTCCCCATTTAAAGTAGCCTTCTGTATCTACTACTATAATAAGGTCCGTAACAATACTTACAATCTTTCTCAAATCTTCTTCAATATTAATTCTTTGCTCACATTCTTTTTGCAGTTGATTGCTTAGATGTTGTGTCGCCAAGATAATAGCAATATGCTGACATATGCTGTTCATATAATAATTTTTCACAACAAACTGTTTAGGTTCTTTATCTAATACAATATTTAATAACCCTAATAATTTATTTTCATATACAATAGGATAATATAACGTATAAAAAATAGGTTTTGTTTGATCTAACCTAATATTGTTTCGTCTAAATGGAAACGTATTGGTCCTAACAACAACCTCTCCTCCATTTTTAATCCTTTCTGCTTGATGCTTTGATAATGGTAAATCTATATGCCCCTCAAATTCTTTCTGAATCCTTTCTATATTAAAGCAAGGTGTTATACACTCCTTTTCTTGGTTATAAAGCCATATATTTACTTGATTCGTCTTAAAATATTCTTTTAAACTTTTGACCGTATGATACAATTTTGATAAATGATTATTCTCTGATTGATCCCTCACTAATTGGCTATATAATATTTTTTGAAGTGTTATATCTTTAATTAAAACACCTATGTAAGTATCCTCATGTACAATAGGAAATTTCGTTGTTTCAAAATATTTTTCTTCTTCAACTACTTTTTCCTCAATAACACATTCCATATTTGTTTCTAAAGTATAATCATCACTCTCTTTAAAAAATGCACTGTATTGTTCGCCCCAATAATTCTCATCTCTTTTTCCCATTATTTCATCTTCTGTAGCATTGATCCTCTCACGATAATGCCTATTTGCATAGATATAATTACCTAGCTTATCTTTAATGCAAACACTTTGGTTAAGATTCTCTAAGAACGCTTCTAACAACTGAGCTTTTTTCTTTTTATCTAGTATATCACTCCATTGAATTTTACCTAAGAAACATTGCTCCTCTTCAATAGTGATTTCATATGTTTGTAATCTTCCTGACTTCCACTTACCTTCACTATTCTTTATATATAAATGTATTTGTTCTTTATCAAACACAATTTTGTACTCTAATATCTGCATATCTATTAACTTATTTACATAACCTATACTTTCTTGGGAGGCCTTATTTAAGTACATAAGCTTTTTATTAATATCTAATATGCACATACTGTCTTCTAGTGTATTTAAAAACTGTTTCATACTGTCTCCTTAATGTGGATTATAATGCGCTATCTACATTATAATACTCTAACTCATTTTTTAGTATTTTGCATCTATTCTTTATTTAATATTTTTATATTTATCCATAAAATAAAGAAAGCTAGGATATGATTAATCATATCCTAGCTTAACTCTATAAAATTTACATATCTCTATTTTATTTATGGCCTACTCTACTGGTCTTTGTGCTACCTGTGGCATTTCTACAATCGCTTTAAATAAGTCCCCATCTATTTCTAACTTTAGCGTACCACCTTGTACTTGTGCTAAGCTTGTTGCAATAGCAAGGCCTAGCCCAGAGCCTTCACTGCTTCTAGAGGATTCCCCTCTTACAAAACGTTCAGTAAGTTCACTTGGTTCTATGGCCAGCGGCTCTTTTGAAATATTTTTAAGGATTAAGCACCCTTTACCTTCTTTTCTTACTACATCAACATACACCCTTGTATTTGGCATAGCATACTTACAAGCATTTGAAAGTAAGTTTTCTATAATGCGCCACATGTGTCTCCCATCAGCTAAGACTTCTACTTCTTCCGTTTGGTTAAATACAACTTCTAGTTCGCTTGCTTCTAAACGGTCTGTATATTCACCTACAGCTTGAATAACAAGTTGGTCTAATCTTGTTGGCATAAGTTCTGCCTTTACATTACCTGTTGCTGCTTTTGACGCTTCTACCAAATCTTCTACTAATTGTTTAAGTCGATGACTTCTTTCATCTAAAATCTCAATATACTCTGTTACTGTCTTATTCTCTATAGGTTCTTCTTTTAATAAATCAATATAACTAATAATAGAAGTAAGTGGTGTTTTTAAATCATGGGATACATTGGTGATTAGCTCTGTTTTTAATCTTTCACTTTTAAGACTCTGTTCAACGGCTGCTTCTAAACCGCCTCCTATATGATTGATCTGATTGGCTGTACGATTCATAACTGGCAAACTTAGTGATAATTTTACTTGTGAGTTTAAGTTACCTTTTGCCAGTGTCTCTATTCCCCTTGAGAGCCTCACATAGTCCATAGTGATTTTAATCATTAATAAAAGCATTAAGCCATTAAAGCTAAAGAACATCAACCACATCAGCAGATTAAAAAGTCCCCACACATTACAAATCATATAAATAAGTCCTAAATTAATTACAACATAACCTATAATAACTAAGGCCGCTGCTAATGGTAAAGTTTTTTCATTCAATAAATCTTCTTTTGCCCATTTTCCTAGACGCCATACTAAGATGTATCTAGACATACTTTTATTTTTAAAGTGTCTGACAAAACTTGATAAGACTACAAGAGTTATAGCTACACCACTTGCAATGAGTACCATGAGTACAAATTCTTCTGAGCCAAAGATACTACCTAATGTATAAGGCACCCAACCTCTACTCACCATGATATCATTAATCCAGAAGAAACTAAAACTTGCCCATATAAGCATAATAAACCCAAATCCAATGGCTTGTATTTCGAACGGAATCTTATCAAAGAAATTTAAACTTACTTCTCCATCTGGCTCTTTTTGTCCAATCACTTTAATCCATCCTATCAAATCAAGAAGCCCAAGAACAAAACTTAATGCACCAAAGACATAAATCATATCTTTATTTGCTGTAGCCTTTTCAAAGTTCATAGCCCTTTCATAAAAGCTATCTCCTGGTTGTAAATTCTCTTTAGTACGTACGTATATGGCATAGTTTTCCTTATTCGCCACACCACTTCCATTGTAGTAATTGCTATGAAACGTCCCTACACCATCAATATAGTTCCATGTTCTTTCCTCTTGAAAAGAACGTTTAATTTTTTCTCCATCCCCTGTAATTAGAGTTGGAGACTTTAAAAAGTCATCTAAAACTGCATCTAAATTACTTCCTTTATAAAGTGGGCTATTCGTAATAACTTTTCCTGTTCCTTTATCAATGCCTATATACTCTACATTCACATTATCTCTTACTAGTTGATCTTGAATAAATTCATAGTAATCATGGCGATCGGATAGTATACCTGCTATTGCCTGTTCATCACTTGTTACAGATGTATCTGCTGTACGATAGCGCTTAATATCCGCCGAGCTTACGCCGTCCTTCTCAAGGATTTTTTCATCTGCATAGCGTACAATCCAGTCCCTTACATAACCTGCTTTAGTAATAAGTTCATACTCATATCCATAGCTAGAATAATAATTCTTTTCTCTTGGCATTCCAGCTAACCCATACAAACTATAAATACCACCTATGCTGAATGCAACCATAGATATGTATAAAAGCAACTTCACGAGTTTGCTGTATCCTATATTTCTCATCTGTGATACACCACCTTTTCTTTCTTTATATCACTAGTCTAAAACCTAGACTTTACAAAGACCTTCATAAATTTATTACGGTTTCTTCATATTTTATTTATTTCTGTTTAATGCTATAATAAACTCACAATATTTAAAATATAAGGAGTATACTAAATGTCTGTTGTTAGCTATGTGTGCCCACATTGTAGTGCCAAATTAGTCTTTGACCCCGAAATGCAAAAGTGGGCGTGTCCCTTTTGTGAAAGTAGCTTCGATCAACATGCTCTTGAAGCTACAGAGTCTACTCAAACCATTCAAGAACCTTTTACTGATACTGTAGATGCTACCGTTATTTATAGCTGCCCTAGTTGTGGTGCCCAGCTCGTTACTGACCCCAACACCTCTGCTACCTTTTGTTGTTATTGCCACAGTCCTGTTGTTTTATCCCACCAGCTAAAAGATGACTTTAAACCTTCTAAAATCATTCCTTTTAAAACAACTAAAGAAGATGCTATTACATCCTTTAAAAATTGGTGTTGTGGCAAATGGTTTCTACCTTCAGACTTTGCTTCTCCCAGCCAACTTCAAAAACTTACAGGTATCTACCTTCCTTATTGGCTGATGAGCTGTGGTACTTCCGGCAACCTGGTTGCTAAAGCAAAAAATATAAGAACCTGGTCAGATTCTAGTTATTATTATACAGAGACTCAAGACTATATGATTGAACGTGCAGGTTCTATGCGCTTTGATTACATACCTCATGATGCTTCGAGTAAAGCTGAAGATGCCGTAATGGCTTCTGTTGAACCCTTTAACTTTGTAGACCTGATAGACTTTTCTTCACCTTATCTATCTGGCTTCTTAGCCGAAAAGTATGATGTGAAGCAAGAGCAAGTTTATCCATTTATACAAAAGCGTGTAGAAGCAGCCACTACTGAAGTATTTCGTGAATCTATTAAAAGCTATAATAGTCTAGCAGTAACAAACTGTAATATTAACGTTCAAGATGTGCAATTTGACTATACACTACTTCCTATTTGGGTACTTACTTATCTCTATAACGATAAAACCTACTTCTTTGTTATGAATGGTCAAACCGGTAAGATATTTGGAGAGCTACCAATCTGTAAGAAAAAAGTGACTTATCTCTTCTTTATTTTAACCCTTGTTATCTTCCTCATTTTATTTATTGGAGGTGGACTATTATGAGAAAAGTAACTTTATCTTCTATTAAACTTATGGTATTCCTTAGCCTTTTAGTCAGTTGTATTTTCCCTATGTATGGTGCGACAACTAAAATCTTCGATCAAGCAAACCTCTTAAGTAGCAGTGAAAAAGCTACTTTACAGACACAAATGGATGAGCTTGTTAGCACCTATCAGATAGATATTGGCATTGTAACGACTGATTCTATGAACGGTAAGTCCTCTCGTACCTATGCTGATGACTTTTATGATCAAAATGGATTGGGTATTGGTCAAGACTATAGTGGCCTACTTCTACTTATTAATATGGAAGACCGTGAAGTCTATATCTCTACTTGTGGTGAAGGTATTCGTTACTTTACAGATGCACGTATTGATTCTATTTTAGATGCCATGACAAGTAGCCTTGCTAACCAACACTACAGTGCTGCTTGTACCACTTTTCTATCTAAAGTAGAATCCAATCTAATCTCTGGTATACCAAGTAATCAGTACACTGAACCAGAAGGCTTCAAATTTTCCTGGTCATCTACCCTTCTTTATTTGGTTATCTCAGTTATTATAAGCTTTATTATTTGTATCTGCGTAAGTAAAAGCTACAAAAGACCAACCTCCATATCCGGTCAGGCATACCTTAATCATGGTTCTGTTCACTTCACACGCAAAGAAGATACGTTCCTTGGACGTCATATTTCTAAACGCAAGAAAGAATCCTCAAATAACTCCTCTGGTGGTGGGCGCAGTTCTACCCATACTTCTAGTAGTGGCCGTAGTCATGGTGGTGGTGGAAGAAGTTTTTAATCTACCATTAAATTTTTTCTACCATATACCCACTTCCCCAGACAACTTTTAAGTATTTAGGATCTTTAGGATTAATTTCAATTTTTTCACGTAGTCGTCTAATATGGACGGCTACTGTGTTTTCTGGGGCATAGGCCACTTCTTGCCAAACATTTTCGTAGATTTGATGCATAGAGAGGACTTGCCCCATATTTTTCATCAGATAATATAAAATTTTATACTCTGTTGGTGTTAACTTCACCATCTCACCATCTAATGTTACCTTCCCCGTTTCTGCATCTAGCCATAAGCCACCTGTAGACAGAATTTGAGGTTCTACTACCATGCTCCCAAGCGTTGTATAACGTCTAAGTTGTGACTTCACACGTGCTAGTAGTTCTAAAGTATTAAATGGTTTTGTAATATAATCATCTGCCCCAAAGTTTAATCCTGCAATTTTATCTGTATCTTCACTTTTAGCTGATAAAATAATAATAGGAATATTCTTCTCCTGTCTAATACGTAATGTAGTCGATAATCCATCTAATTTAGGCATCATGATATCTAATAAAACAAGATGAATCTTCTCCTTTTCTACTGCTTCTAAAGCTTCAATACCATTAAAAGCTTTGACTACACGATATCCTTCCTTTTGTAAATGTAATGCTATAGAATTCACTATAAGCTCATCATCATCACATACTAAAATGGTATATGTCATTTGTATGCCTCCCTAACTTTCAATCTTTGTACCTCTATTGTATCTTATAATTCCTACAATCACTTAATAAATTTCTTACGATTTCTTAAAAACTGGTCAATTCTTTAACTTTATAGCCATTATACATGATAGCTATAGCAAAACAAGCTGTGATTGTTTCTGTAAAAACAAAGGAGATCCATACACCATTTAATCCAAATAACATAGCTAATCCTATTACACTTGGAACAATCACAACAAGCCCTCTTAAGATAGAGACACTAAATCCTTTTTTCGTCTCTTCAATTGCTGAGAGGTAAGCTGCGCCTACTATATTAATTCCTGCAAAAATAATACCTATAAAATAAATATGCATTCCTGCTATCGCAAGTTCTGCAAGCATTAAATTTTGTTCTTTATTAAACACTGCTGCAAGAGGGTTAGCAAAAATATAAATGCCTATATATAAAATCACACCTAATCCTACTGCCAAGCATAAAGCATATTTTAATACTTGATACACTTTCTTCATGTCACCATCACCATAGTAACGACTCATAAGTGGTTGTATACCTTGTGCAATACCTGTAAAAAGTGCCAAACAGACTAATGAGATATTTGCAATAATACCATATGCTGCAACTGCCACATTGCCAGCTAATTTTAAGATTACCAAGTTAAATACAAGTAATACAATACCTGTTGAAAGCTCAGTTACAAATGCAGAAAGACCTAAACTACAACTATCTTTAATGGTACTTATTTGCACCTTACATTTTACAAAGCGTAAGCTATTGTGCTCCTTAAAGAAATGAGTTGAGAGTATACCAATGCTAATCATAGGTGCAATCCCTGTAGCAAATGCTGCACCAAACATTCCCATTCCAAGAGAATAGATAAACACATAGTCTAATATAATATTGATTAAGCTTCCTACTACCATAGCCATCATAGCTAGCTTAGGCCCTTTGTCATTACGTACAAAACAAATAATAATATGATTCAAAATAAAGAATGGTGCTAGAGATAAAATAGTTTTTAAATAGCTATTCATCATATTAAAAGTCACTGCATCTGCTCCAAGCCAACCGCAAATAGTCCTTGCCCCCATTAATCCAATGATACTAAGTACAAGACCAATGCCAAGGCCTATCATTATGGTTTGACTAAATACTTGATTCGCCTCTTTCTTCTTATTTCTAGCCATAAGAATCGTATATCTTGTTCCACTCCCTATTCCAAGTAGTAGACCCATACCATTCATAAGTCCAAAGATAGGTAATGCCAAGTTTAGAGCTGTTAGAGCATCTGCTCCAATACCATTAGCAATGAAATATGTATCTGCTAAGATATAGCAAGATATCCCAAGCATCCCTAACATGTTCAAAATAACATAGCTCATAAAAGTTTTAAGTGTGTGATTATTCTTCATAAATGCCTCCCTCTAATTTTACCGTTCAAACAAAAAAGTGCCTAAAATCACATTCCTTCTAAGACCTACGGAATATGTTTTAGGCACTTCTATTTGCTTAATCCGGTGATTAAACAATAAGTGTATTATTTATTTTTGAATCGTGATACTTTCTGTCTTTGCAACACGACTTTTTGAATCGAACACTACAGCTTCTAATGTATTTTTTCCACTTTTAAGTTTAGCATATGGAACGGTAATTTCATATGGTGCAGTTGCACAAACTTCTAAGCGTTCTCCATTCAATTTATAAACAACTTGTGAAATATAAGCATCATAAGACTTTACCCAAGTACGTAATGTCATATCCTTTGTTGCTTTAACTGAACCTTTAATTTGCTTACTTGCTTTTGGGAGATTGGCTTGCTTTTCTACAAGAGGACCATTTACTACATTACTTAAGAAATATGGATCTTCTATAATTTTTTTATAACGTTCTAGTACACCTTTACCTCCACCTTCTAGTAAGCTATAGTTTACACGATTTTTGCTTTTATCTGCTAAGTTATAGTTATTGGCACTATACCATTGAATACATTTTACACGTGGATACTTTGTTTTAATACTTTCATAGAAATAAGTCATCTTTGCCACAGCAAACTTAGAGGTATCTTGTTTGTTAGGTGCAAAACCTGCTTCATGACTGGCTGCATATTCACTAATCATAATCGGTTTTCTAGATGCATACTTGTTATAAATATAATCTAGTGATTCTAATGGATTTCTTCTATCTGTAGGTTTTGTAATATCTCCGTTCTCAAACTGAGCACTATAAATACTAATACCTACCCAATCTACATAAGCATCTCCAGGATAGTAGGCATCTATTTGATCAAGTGGCATTTCTGATGGTGACCATACCATCGCTACATTAGGTGCGATTTGTTCCATAATGTCATGTACCATCTTCCACTTTTCAATATATAAGCTTGGATTACCATTCCATGGCACCCATTTTCCATTCATCTCTGAAGCATAACGTAAAAATACTGGTACGCCTAAGTCTCTTAATTCTTCAGCATACTTTGTAATGGCTTCCTTTGTTACTTCTTGCAATCCACGATTGGGTTCGTAGGCAATATGTACTGCTGCACCGGCAGCTTTTATATCTTGTTCTTGCTGTTGTAAACTTTGATTCAGTGTTGTTCCTATTGAACCATAATCAAAAAAAGTCGCATGTTTCTTCCCTGTCATTTCATTGAACTCTTCAAATTCATTAAGGTCCCCACCCCAGTTGTAACTTGAATCTTTGAACTTTTGCTCTCCACCAATAAAAGCACCTATATAGGCTCCTCTTGCTGGTTCATACTTGGCAAGTTGTACTGTCTCAGCTGGTGCTTCTTCTACTTGATAAAATTCTATGGTGCTATTAAGTTCATCAGCTTTACGAAGTGCTGCAAGATAGCTTTGTTGATTTTCCCCTTTATTTTTATAAAGTGCTGCTTGCTTATAGTAATGATCTGCTGCAAGTTGATATTTTTCTACCTTTTCATAAGCTTTTGCAAGCTCACTATGCACTGCTGCTTGGTCTGGTAGTTTAGTTGCAGCATATTTTAGTTCTTCTACAGCTTTTGCATACTGACCTTGTTGCATATAACTCATACCTTTTTTGTAACAGTTCCACCCATTACCGCCACAACTTGCCCCTGCATAAGTTGGTATCGCAGCAAGCATCATCATTGTCCCTAATGCTAGGCAAACCTTTTGTTGAAATGTCTTCATCTTCCGTGCTCCCTTATCTAAATTTCTAGTAATTGCTAAAGTAGTATATCATAAATGGCCTACTCACGCATTAGGGTTAGGTTTTGGGAAATCATAATCATCTTTTAGTACACGCTTAGCATTGACAATAAAAATTTCTTTGCTACATTTTGCATAGGCTTCTTCTAACCGATCTTCTTCTGACTGTTCGCCCCTAAATAAATCAATCTGTCCATTGTCTGGTGCAAACTTCTCTTTCATTCTTTCTTCCATGTGTTGATGAGTTTCTACACTGCCATCATATAGAATATGCTTCACCTCATATCCCATTTCATAAAGTGCCCTTGCTACAAGTGTACTTCTATGACAATCTGTTGGATCTTTTTCGGCGCACATAAATGCTATATGATAACCTTTTTCTAACCCATTTTGAACACGTGAAACACCTTCTAAAAACTTATCTGTCTTAGCTAGTTTGGTAAAATCCAAATACCCTTCTTTAGTATTCAGTTCAATCTTATCCTTTATAATTCCAAAAGGTTGATCCATATGCAAATAAGCTATTCCATGTTGTTTGAGATAAGCCTTAATAATTTCTTTATTAAATTGAGGATGAAATCCTGAATAAGCCATTGTACGTACATCAATCACACAGTTAATATGATATTTTAATAGAAGTTCTAAAAAACTCTCCTGTGTATGATGGGCGTAACCAATTGTATAAATAACCTGCTCTTCCATTACCGTGCTCCTTATATTTAGTTTTTTTCTTAGTATACAACGAGTCTTAAAGAATTATTAACTAAACTATTTTCTTATAAAAGCTATTCTTAGTATAACAAAAGGATATTGTAAAATAGCATAATAAGTAACTATTTTACAATATCCTTTTATTATTGATAATTTTTATCTATGATTTAATGATTCTATTTCAAGAGTATAGAAAAAATCTTCGGTACAAAAATAATCCCCCCTACAATTAATGCACTAATAGCACATACTAAAACAGCTCCTGCTGCTGTATCCTTTGCTACTTTCGCGTTAGGATGAATATCTGGCATTACCATGTCCACAATGGCTTCTACGGCACAATTAACAAGTTCTGCTCCTATGACCATTCCACATAAGATAACACAAATACACCATTCTATTATACTTATCTTAAACTCTATGCCAAATAAGATAACAAGGCACATGGCGCATAGATGAATTTTCATATTTCTTTCGTTTAATACTCCTACAGCAATTCCCTCAAAAGCATGCTTAAAACTTGAAATTAGTGATTGTCGTTGATGTGACTTTTGCTTGATAGACACTTATTTTCCCCTATACTATTATTTTGATTCGTATAGTTAGCTTACTACAAAATAATACACACTTCTACCACCCGATGCGAATTTATTTATGATTCCTTCTTATTTATACGATTAATAATTCATCCATATGTTTTTTGTAATTATAAGGTGTATAAGAGGTGAAGCGTTTAAATTCATTGATAAAATGTGCCTGATCATAATAACCTAGCTGTTCATAGATTATACTCTCCTCATTATCTTCTATAAATCGAATAGCATTTTGGCATCTGATAATACTTGCATATCGCTTTAAAGTGATCCCCATAAAACGTTTAAAAACTCGGCTAATATAGCATTGGCTATATCCCATTTCTTCTGCCAAATGCCTTACACTCACCAAACCTGACGTTTTAACAATCTCTTCTATAGCCTTTTGTATAATATGATTAGTTTCATAGAATACTAAGTCTCCAAACTGTTCTACAAAATATCTTACTAAGTCCTCTAATCTATCATGGCTAGCCAGATATTCTATCATCTTACTTGTTGGTAATTCTAAATCTCCCTCTTGATTTAAAACATATCTATTATTAATGAGCTCCTCTATGCTTATATGATCTATATCAGGAATAATACCTAAATTGAATTTAATCCCAAAACATCTATCATATTGCCCTATAGAAGATACACTACCTTGTAGAAAGCTCCCACACAAATGGATCTGGCCCTTTCCTTCTTGCCATACGAATTGTATATCCATACAACCATCCGGTATAACCGTAATAGGTTCATGGTTAGGATTATTAAATAAATAAAACTTATTATACTTTGAATGTTCTACTTGTATTTCTTGATAATCCATACTTCTTCTAATACAAAAATTTTTCATATCCCACCTCAATCTTTTCTTTATTAAAGTGTGTACGACTCCTTTCTACCATCTTTAAACTAAAAAAGGCGCCCTAGGAATAACTCCTAAGACGCCTTTGTCTATATCTTCATATGTAATTGTATTCAACTTCATTCTTTTAATATAATATATTATACTCATTATTCAAAATTTGTATTGTAAAAAATGATACTCTTTATTTTATCATTTCTCTTACGCGAAGTGCAATACCCATTTCTGATGCTAACCTTTTACACCCTTCTATCTGTTCCCCACTAAGAATGTCTACAACTGAAAAAGTTATTTGTGGAATAACCTTTTTACATTCACTCGCAAAGTAAAGAAGATGGCTAAAACTTATTTCACCAAATTTAGGTCTTGCTATTTCTAAGTAACTCTTTACATCTGGAGCATTTAAACTAATAGAAATAGAATCGACTAATCCTTCTAATGTTGGAGCTGTTTCTTTCTTATGAATCAAATCTGCTAACCCATTTGTATTAATACGTATAGGTGTTTTACTTTTTGCTTTAATCCACTTACATATCTCTACCACTGTATCTAGTCTTTCAAGAGGCTCACCATAACCACAAAATACAATTTGATCATAGTCTTCTAAATTATGTTTTTCAAACGCATCTATGATTTCTTCTAAAGTTGGTTCTTTCTCTAACCACAAACTTTCACATTCCCCTACACTATCATGTTCTAGTCTTACGCAAAACACACACGCACAAGGACATTTATTCGTTATATTTACATATAAGCTATTGTCTATCTTATATAAGATGGTCATCTCCATCCCTCCATTTACTCAAGAATACCCATACATTTTCATGATCTATGTAAAAGGTATTTTTACATAAATGAAATAGAACTTCAATACATCCTCATGTCCCTTTTGAACGAATTACAATCTATACCGATACAATTCATTTCTTATATAACTTAGATTATTTCCTCTTCCCTCTACCTTCTCTTGTCCAAATTAAATAAGCTATTATACCTATAACAAAAATCCAAAAGAGTATATCTATGCCTAATGGTACCTCCTCAAAAATAATCGCTCTATTCATATACATTTCTCTATTCCCCCTAGAATATGTCTACTTCTCTAAATTTCCTTCTTTACAATCATTACAACATGTTCTGTTGCATCTCTATATTGAGGAAGTTCTGCATATTCACATGCCTTTTCTACATAGTTTGCATAGACTTCAGGCATATAGTTTGCTAAGTTACTAAGTTCTACGTGCATTCCTGATATATAACTTTCAGCACCTGCATAAGAAACCAACTGTAATCCTGACTTTTCTATCTCTTCTAACGCCTTTGGTGGTGTTGTAAAATAGGTCTGGGTAAAGCTTTCTTCTTCACTAAACTTCAAGTCTCCATTTATATATCTCTCAAAATGCTCCTTGTCTAAAAAGCTCTCTGGAAACTCATATAGGCTCGCCTTAAGTGCGCCCCACGTATTGATATATGCAATAAGGATTATGCCTTCATCTTTTACAATTCTTTTGGCTTCTCTTAAAATATGTAAACGGTCTGCTTCTTCATGTAAATGATACATTGGCCCCATGATTAGTAACCCATCGAAACTATTATCTTTAAATCCTTCTAACTCTAAAGCACTTTGGCAATAATAATTTTCTGCCTTCAAACCTGCCATCTCTATTTGATCTTTTGCAATAGCCAATTCCCTTTTTGATAAATCTAATAAAGAAACTTGATAACCTTGTTTAAGGAGGGCTAATGAATAGCGTCCAGGGCCTGAGCCAATATCTAAAACATGACCATTCTTTGGAAAATACTTTTCTATAAGATGTAAAGTCGTTTTGTATTCCACTTGACTATAAGGATTGGCAAGTCTTTGCCACTCTCTTTCTGCTTCTTCATCATAGTATTGTTTTACAACTTCCATTACAACGCCTCCTTTTATTTTTCAGAATATATTGTTCACTATCTTATCCCATATTAAATCTTCTGTCAATTCTTTTTTATAAAAAATAATCCTAAGCCTCTCACAAGAAACCTAGGATCATTTATACTTTTTATTCTAATTCATCTATATCAAAAGCGGCGGCTTTGGTATAGGTTGTTACTTTTGCCTCGAAGAAATCAGTCTTTGTATTATTTAAGTTTGCAAAGCTTTCTATCCATTCCATTGGATGTGTTGTAATCTCTGGGTAAAGAACATTTAATCCGATTGCCTTTAATCTTAAATTGGATAAATATTTGATATATCTATCAATAAGCTCATCATTTAAACCTAGTATTTCATTATTGGTTACATATTGTCCCCAACTGATTTCATGCTCAACAGCGACCCTCATCATCTCTACTAGTTCGCTTTCAAATGCTGGTGTAAAGATACTTGGATTCTCTTTTTTAAGTTCTTTTAAAATATTTTGGAACAATACAAGATGAGTAATTTCATCTCTATTGATATATTTAAATAATGTACTTGTTGCTGTCATTTTACCTTGTCTTGCTAATGTATAGAAGAAGCTAAAACCTGAATAAAAGTAGATACCTTCTAAAATATAATTTGCCATAACAGTTTTAATAAAGCCTTCTTCTGTAGCTTCCTCATTAAATGCTTGATAAATACCTGCTATAAATTTATTTCTTTCTAATAAGTGCTCGTCATTTCTCCACATATCATAGATTTGATCTCTTGTAATGGGATTGGTAACAGAGTCTAATATATAGGAATAACTTTGTGCATGTATCTCTTCTTGAAAAGCTTGAATATTTAATAAGGAGGATACTTCTGGTGCTGTAATATATCTAGAGAGATTTGGTAAGTTTTCACTTTGTATAGAATCTAAAAAGTTGAGGAAAGAAATGATTCTATCAAATGCTCTTCTTTCTCCATCTGTTAGATGAGGAAATTGTTTAACGTCTTCACCTAGTGAGATCTCCTCAGGTATCCAAAAATTATTAAGCATCCCTCTATACATAGTATTTGCCCAATCATATTTGATTCTGTTCCATTCTCTTAAATTAGTTGTATCTCCACTAATTAAAGAATGGGTACCTCTTAGTCCATTTTCATTAAATATCATTTTTTTCTTCATTATCAATACTTCCTTCCACTCTTAGCTTGAACAGCTTGTACATTCATCCATTTCTAGAGATTGGTTTCTGATATAGTAAATCGTCTTTACACCCTGTCTCCATGTTTCCATATACATTTCTAAGATATCTTTCGCTTTTATTTCTGGTGTAATATAAAGGTTAAAGGACTGTGCTTGATCTATATGCTTTTGTCTTACACCACAAGCCTTTATACTCCACTGTTGATCGATTGTATGAGCTTCTTTATAAGTCCAAAAGTTTTCCACTGATAAATCTGGAGCTGTCTTAGGTGTAAAGCTACCTTTCTTCTCTTCAATGAAGAACTTTTTAAATATAGGATCTATCCCTGCTGTAGTATTTCCTATATTAGATGTACTTCCCGTTGGCGCTATAGCCATAATATACCCATTTCGTACACCGTACTTTTTCACATCTTCTTTTAACTTAAGCCATCTAGAAGATGTGTAACCACGTCTTTCAAAGTAAGCACCTGTATGCCATTCAGAACCTTCAAACTCAGAATAAGCACCTTTTTCTTTAGCTAACTCCATAGAACCTTTTATAGCCTGATAAGCAATTTCTTCGAATAAAGTATCTGCTACTTCTAAGTGTTCTTGGCTTTCCCACATAATATTTTTCTTCACCAGGTAATGATGATACCCACTTGTTCCTAGACCAATTGCTCTATACTTATCACTGGTTAATTTCGCTTCTGCAACAGGTAGGTCATTGAGAGATACTACATTATCAAGCATTCTAATTTGTAGAGGAACAGTTTCTTGTAACTCTTCTAACTCTGTCTTTCCTAGATTGATAGAATTTAAGTTACATACAACCATATCCCCAGGAGTGATCGTACTTCTAATTTCCCTTCTACCATCTCCTACAATCTCTTCGTTTACAAATATACTTTCACTTGTATTTTGAGTGATTTCATGACAGAGATTTGACGCATAAATCATTCCAGCATGCTTATTCGCATTGTATTTATTGACTGTATCTCTAAAGAATATAAACGGTGTACCTGTTTCAACTGCACTCTTTAGTATCTTTTTCATAATATCTAAAGCATCTACCTCTACTCTAGGTAACATTGGATTATTTTCACACTCAACATATTTACGTGTAAATGCCTTATCCTCTACATCATCAAAAGCATCCTCTAAGTAGTACCCCATTAATTTATGAACACTATAAGGATCAAACAATGACCACTTTTGTCTCTTTTCTAATCTCTGCATAAAGAGGTCTGGTATAGATAATGCAGTAAATAAGTCATGGGCTTTTCTTCTATCATCACCATTATTGGTTTTAAGATCTAGAAAATCGTAAACGTCTTGATGCCAGATATCCAGTGTTACTGTTGCACCACCTTTTCTTTTCCCTAATTGATCTACTGCTACAGCTGTATCATTATATAAACGTACCCAAGGGATAACGCCCCCTGATGCATTTTTGTAACCTCTAATCTCACTATTTAGAGCTCTTATTTTTCCTAAATAGATACCCATTCCTCCACCATGTTTGGATACTTGGGCGAATTTCTGATTGGTATCATAGATAGACCACAAATTATCTCCCACTGTTGAAATAAAGCAACTACTTAATTGATAAGTCGGTGTTCCTGCATTACCTAATGTAGGTGTTGCTACTGTCATCTTTAACTGGCTAAGTAAATCATAGAATTTTTTTGCATAATGAACTTTATTTTCTTTTTCAGGAATAGCTAAATGCATAGCTATTGTCATAAATCTTTCTTGTGGCAACTCTAATACTTCTTTTCCAAATCCTCTTATCAAGTATCTATCCACTAAGAGCTTGACCCCTTCATAGTTAAATAAGTAATCTCTTTCTGGTTTAATATATTCTGCAAGTTCAAGGATATCTTCTTTGGTATACTCCGTTAAAAGATACTTACCATATAGCCCCTTCTCTTCTAATTTATATATAAGCTCTAAGTAACTGCCATACCCGAAGTGGTCATATCCTCTATTTTTCTTTGCTTCTTTATATAAATCAAATAATAATAATCTAGCTGCTACATATTGCCAATTAGAGTGGGTTACCTTTGTACTTCCACCAAATTCATTTGCTTTTGTTTGTATAACCTTTCCTATCGCTGTTTGTATAAGTATCTTCTGTATCTCAGCTGTTGTCATCTCTTCTCTAAACTGAATGCAAGAATCTAATTCAAGTTCTATAGGGTCACATCCTTCAATCCCCTCGCAAGCCATATTAATCATTCGTTTTGTTTTCTCTACGTTTAATTTTTCCAACCTACCGTCTCTCTTACGAATCAATATATCCATTAGTCAGGCCCCTTTTCTTACCATTTGTATATCTATTAAAATTATTGTTTTTTAATAATATTTATCTTTTACGTATATCTATGATAGCATACTCTATTTATTTTTTGTACAACAACTTCAGTCTAAAATTTCCTCCCTTCTTCTCACCCCTTGGTATATCTATATAAACTTTATAAAAAAATAAAAAAGATGAGTAACTGTCTATAGCTACTCATCTTTTCTCTTCTCTAACCTACTATTAAAAACCATATAATCGGGATAATCAACGCTGGCAATAGGTTTGAGACCTTTATTCTCTTAATATCTAAAAGGGATAGACCTATTCCAATAAGTAAAATACCACCTACTGCATTCATCTCTATCATCATTGCATCACTTAAATACGGCTGCACAGTTTGTGCCATTAAAGCAATACCACCCTGATAGATTAAAATAGGAAATGCTGATAGAGCTACACCTATACCCATACTGCTTGCAAAGATTAGAGCTGAAATACCATCCATAATACTTTTTGTATATAAAATTGTATGGTCCCCTCTAAGCCCACTATCTAGTGCACCCATTATGGCCATCGAGCCTACACAAAAAAGTAAAGTAGCAGTAACAAATCCCTCTCCTATTCTACTTTCTTCTTCTAAACCTGTTCCACCCTTCCCCTTTACTTTATCTTTTAACCAATCTCCAACTTTATTAAGCTTACTATCAATATCGATCCATTCTCCTATCAATGCACCAATTACTAAACTTACCACAACGATTAGCATATTCTGTGATTTAATTGCAAATGTAATACCAATAACAGCAGTTACTAGTCCTAGTGCACTCATAATCAAATCTTCATAACGTTTTTCTATGCCTCGCTTTAATAAAATCCCTAATATACTTCCTACTAATATTAATAATACATTTACAATGGTCCCTAACAAAATCATCCCTTTATCACTCCTAACTTACCTCATGTTATAATCATTCTTTATATAACCGATAGTACATCATTGGATAAAATTATAATTTATATTTATACCAAAGTAAACATACTTATAAAAATTGAAGTAAATTAATAAATACGTTGTCTTATCATTTTTACGGACACTTTTCCCTTTTTTGCCCTATCCTTCCAAAATTGATTCCCCATTTGATTGAACATCCAAATTGGTATTTTAGGACTTACTAATAAATCTTGTTGTTTTGTTTCTTCTTCATTTAAAATAGCTCTGCTTAAAACTCTAAGAGCATTACCTATTTGACGTTTTACAACAAACTCCATAGGCATCTGATCACGTGTTGCATACATCATTTCACCTGCACCAAGGCCTAGTCCAAACTGCCAGCTATAACCTATTTTTTCTGTAAAGAATCTAAGATTTCTTAAAGCATACTTATTTTGCTCTCCTTGTAAAAATCCATTATTACATAATGCATATACCCTGGTTTTAGGTTCTCTTAAGTTTGGATAAACTTCTAAATAAGTTTCAAATTCCTCTAAGAAAGATAGTAGACCAGCATATAATGTATCTACATAAAGGGAACAACCTATCACTAACTGATCTGCCTGCGTTAACTTTTTATAAGTACTGTCTAAATCCTTCTGCTTGATTACTTTGGCTACATAGATTTCTTCACATTCCACCTGTTCTCCTAAAAGCTTTTTTAACTCTTCTATGTAATAATGAGTAACACTGCGTTCTTGCTTTGGACTACCATTTAAAAATATTACTTTTTTCATTTTCTTATACCTCCAGCCCTTTACAAAGTTCTATTAAGGCACTAACAATCTCTTCTACTTTCTCTTCACTTTCACAAATGAATGTATAGCCTTTTGACTTTTTCATATTAATACTATTTGCATTGATAATCCCTTTAAAAGTCTCTACTTCTTCCTGACTTAAATCTTCTCCATAGCCTACAACAATAAACTCTGGGTACTTTTTGTAACGTGGTTGATGGTGTGTCTCACCTTTAACTGTTTCAAAAAAAGGTAATACATTAGGTATGTTACGGTCTAACATATTCTTAATCACCGGCTCATACGTTCCATATTTAATTTGAGTAATCAGAATCACAGTATCATTACTTATATATGCTTTGCTAAATTCAGTTTGTTTATCTTTGATGACACATGTGCCAGGTGTTTTTACCCAACACCCAAAACATCCTAAGCAATTTTTACTTTCTTCTATATTGGCACCAAAAGTTTGTATAGGATATTCTTGTTCTTTCAACCTACTAAGTATTTCCTCACGAAGCCTTTTACCAAGAATATGAGTTGGTTTTTCATTATATGATACAAGTACTTTCATTTTTACACCTCGCTTAAGTTGACACTGTCAACCTTTTTGCCATTAATATAGCACCCTACGTTGACACTGTCAACCCAGAGTGCTATACTTTTAAAAAAATATATTAAATAAGGATGAATTTATTATGACACCCTCTCATGTGACTGATGACTCATTACGCACTAAACTTATCCAGACCGGACTACGCCTTATTGCTACAGAAGGCTATAATAATCTCTCTCTTAGAAAAGTAGCTAAACTATGTGAGGTAAGCCATAATGCCCCTTATAAGCATTTTGCAAATAAAGAAGAATTGGTTCAAGCCATTATGCAAGAATCAGCTAAGGAATTTCAAGCTGCCCTAGCCCCTATTCTTACTCATTACCACGATGCCCCTAAAGAACAGATTATAGAACTGGGTGTAGCCTATGTCACCTTTATGGTAGCTAATCCTGACTACTTACAGTTTTCCTTTATGAATCAATCTCCTATACCTATTTGTATAGAAAGTGGTATGTTCCATCCATGTTCTAATCCATCTTTTAATGCTTTTAGAAGCACAGCGCTTCGTTATCTAGAAACAGTAGGAGCTGACCTAGCACTTTATGATACTTATGTGCTTTCTATGTGGAGCCTTGTCCATGGTCTTGCTTCACTCTTTGCCAGCGGAAGCATTACAAGTGTAGAGCCTGCAGAAGTCGTTGCACGACACACAATTACAACCAGCCTAAATACTATGTTTGATTCCAATTAATGATTATTAATCTGTAAAATAACTTAAATAGCCATCATTATGGTCATAAGTTTTAGTAAAGGATTGAATAAGCTTGATAGCTTGTTCCTCCTTTATGACTTTTCTGCCTACTGGTGTAGCTAGACCCATTCCTATGAGATGTACTTTAATAAGTGTATAGTATAATAACATCCATTCATAACTTTCAATAGGTGTTGCACCATCTAAAGGTATACAACGCTCATAGATATAGTTCACTAAATAATTTTCTAAAATATGGCCTTTTTGTTCTAAGAAGTCCTTATAGCAACTTCTCTCACCCTTTAAGTAAGTTTTATAAGCTTGCTGTAAAGTTGCAGTCTCCTTTGTTAATCCTAACCCTTCTAATACTTGGTCTAAGCACTCAGCATAACGCTCAGATGGTAGTTCCATATCTTGCTGTAAGAAATACATTCTTTCAATTAGAATGCCCGCATCTACTTCTCTTTCACCTGTAAAGTTTTCACCTGTATACTTTTGCACAAATCCTGGTATTTGTTTTGTTTTTCCTTTTAATGCAAGTTCTGTAATTCCAAGCATTAATCCTTCTACATGTGTTAATCTCTCTTCTAAGTAGAAATTCCTATTTTGTAATAGACCAATCGCCTTATCTCTTATAATAAAGAAATAATCTTGCCATTCTTTTGGGTTTTCTATATTTAAGTCCACATCTGCACTAATTGTTGATTCATTAAATAGCTTTTCTGATAAGCTAAAAGTTATTGGTTTTTCTTGTAATAAGATTTGACGTGCTGCTTCTGGACAAGAAAATGTCATTGAATATTCCATAGTATTATGGATGCGATTTAATGTTCTTGGATAGAGTCCACAAGTATGGCTTAAATAGGATTCACCTAGGCCACTATAGATATCACACCATCCATCTTGACTTAAAAATGCACAACGGTTATCTTTTAATTTAATTTGTGCTGCACAAGCCTTAGTTGCTTTTTGCTTACAATCTACAATGTCTTGACTAAATCTATTTTTAAGTTCTGCATGCTCAACTTTTTTATATTTATCGTAGGTACCAGCATCTACTTCAATGGACCATCCTGCACAGCAAGTATCTTCACATTTACCACCTATACATTTAAAGTCCTTAATATAAGAAGGTACTATACGTTTATATTGTTTTTGTTCCGGCATTTAATTCATTCTCCTTAACCTGACATGTTTCCCTTATTGTATCGAATTTCTAGCTAAAACTCTAGTCTCTATATTGAAAACCTTTGTAAATAAATAGAATTTCATATCTTTCTATATAAATAAAGCTAGTAGAATCTAAACTTAATATTAGTTTAGATTCTACTAGCCTAGTTTGGTCTGCTAGCAATTTGCTATTGTACACAAGCAAGCGTACTTTTCTCCACTTGATCCTCTTTTTTATAAAGTAATTTTAGTATAATTGGTGTTATAACAGATGATACAATAACAAGGAAAATAACCGCTGTGAATAAACTTGGTTCCATAAGTCCAGCACTTAAACCTTTTTGTGCAACAATAAGTGCCACTTCTCCTCTTGCCATCATTCCTACACCTACACGCAATGCTTCATGTCCAGAGAATCCTATTAGTTTTGCACCTATACCACAGCCTATTATCTTTGCAAGTAATGCTACAAGCACAAAACATACTGAGAATAATAATACTGTCGTTGTTACACCTGTAACTTCTGTCTTAAGTCCAATACTTGTAAAGAATATAGGGCTAAACAACATATAAGAATTTATATCAATTTTTTCAACAATATACTCTGAAGACTGTATATTACATAGGATAATTCCTGCTACAAAAGCGCCTGTAATATCAGCTATACCAAAGAAATGTTCTGCTATGTACGCCATCAAAAGGCAAAGTACAAATCCGTAAATTGGGATTCTCCTTTTATGAGGATACTTCTTATCAAAGTATTTAAAAAGTAAATTAATTATTACCCCTCCAATGATAGCAATCACAAAAAATGCTACTGTATTAAAAACAACTTTCATTGGAGCTGCTTCTGGATTCTTGAGTCCAATTACAAAAGTCAATAAAATAATCCCTATCACATCATCTACAATGGCTGCACTTAAAATAGCTGTGCCTACTTTTCCTTTTAATTTGCCCATCTCACGTAAAGTCTCAACAGTAATACTTACTGATGTTGCTGTAATGATAATCCCTATAAAAATTGCTTGATAAAAGGCCTCACTTCCTACAGGTGCAAAACCATTAAAGCAGGAATAAAGTAGATAGCCACCTCCTAAAGGTACAATAACACCTAATGAAGCAATGCAAAGTGAAGCAAGTCCTGTATTTTTAAGTTCTTTTAAATCAGTTTCAAGGCCTGCAGTAAACATGAGCATAATTACTCCAAGCTCTGCCATCTTGACTAAAAAATCACTCTCTTTTACAATTCCTAACACATTAGGACCTATAATAAGCCCTGCAACCAAAATACCTACTACTTGCGGTAAATGGATCTTTCTAAAGGCAATACCAAATAATTTTGATGCAATTAATATAATTGCTAAATCTAGAAAGAACTCATAAGAAAGCATATATTTCCCCACCCTTGTTCAATATTTTTTATCCAATTACCTATTATATACCCATTAGTTTAACTTTCAACTTTTGTAATGTTTTTCATTTGATTCTCATTTAAAGATCTCAAATTATTTTATTAATTTTTTATACTATTTTTTATATAAAACAAAATATCATGTAATATTTTTCATTTTTATCCGATTCATCATATGCATTTATTACAATTTAAACTCTAGTATGTTTATATTTTTCTACACCTATTTCATTAAATTATTTAATTTTTCTAATTCCTTCAAATCTGCTTTTAACTTAAAAATTGATTTAATAAAAAAAGAGATATTCTAATTAAAAGAATATCCCTTTTTTATACTTTAATTAATAACGTTTTGCATATCCGCAACGTTTACAAAGTTCTTCTACTGCTTGACGATTTGAGAAACCTTCATAAATTCTCCTAGCCCTTGGTCCTTCTATTATTTCACCTAAAGTCTTCTCAAAAATATTTCCTAATGGAATATTTCCTTCACTATCTAAACAACACGGTACTACTGTACCATCTACATGAATACCTATTTGATCTCTAAGCCCATAACAAAATACTTGCTTGGCTGTATCTATCTTATCTATGTCTGGCCACTCAAACTTTTCTGCCATATTAAGATATAAGTGATGAGCAAGCTTACCGCCTCGCTTCTCTAGTAATAACTGTCTCACTTGTAGGTCTAAGTTCTCCTCTAATAGGCTAATAATATCTTCATTTAATGCATTATCTGCCTTTAGTTCTTCTGTATCCATATTCCACAATCTAATAGCACAGATAATATCTGTTTTCTGAGTAGCTTCCTTTACAAACTCTGTAACCTCTTTCACATATGTTTTAAGATCTACTTCACTACTATTTGCCTCAAAACTATGAAGTGAAATATTAACTTGTCTTAAATGACTTGATGCCAATAAAATATCTTTGACCTTAGGTAATAATGTTCCATTAGTAGTTATATTAACTGTTAACCCTGCTTGATTACTTATCTCCAAAAATGTTTCAAGTTGAGGATGCAGGGTAGGCTCCCCCATTAAATGAAGGTAAATATAATCTGTATAAGGCTTAACTTGTTCTATTATATGTTTAAAAGCTTGTGGCTCCATTACTTGTAATTTTCTTTTTGTCTTAGGACAAAAATTACAACTTAGATTACATATATTTGTAATTTCAATATAAACTTTTTTAAATCTTTTCATTGAGTCGTATCCTACTTTCTAAGGTATGTCCTTTTATACTCTATTTGTATTATAACATAAAAAATAAGGAGCCTTACTTACTCCTTATTTTTTATACTTTCTTCTTCTTGTAGAATCTCAACAATAATACTTAGAATAACCTTATCATAAATATCTTCTGCTAATTGAATTTGTCTTTGACCTTCTTCAATAGCTGGTATTAATTCAGCTTGGTTACCTTTCAAAAGGTTACCTATATCCACTAAAACATGCTGTACATTTACACTTATCTCATGATGAGTCGCCCATATATAAAGCTCATAAATAGTAATTAAAAATAGCCTATAGTCTTTTACCATATCCTGATTTTCTATATTTACTGCTAACTGATTATTAAGTTTGATTCTGTCTTCAATTAAAGAGGTTAAGATAAAAAGATTCTTTAACTTATGCTCATTACCATTTCCTCTAGTCATTTCATATACAGTATTCATCATATCTTCGATTGTTATTCTATACAATTTCTCAAGTTGTTTATTATGTGTTTCTAATCTATATGGAAGAATAAATCTATTAATCACTAATGCAATGATTGCTCCAAATATAACAAAAAGAATACGACTTTCTGATAGTACTAATGCATCTCCCATCAATGCTGCTGCACCAATAGCTGAAACAGTCACACAAATGGTTGTATGTCGATACTGTTTTAAGTAATTCCCAATATATCCAGCGCCCATTAAAATTATAGTACGTATAGTTAAATCATGAAAAATACTAAATAAAATAACAACTATAATCGATCCTATAATCGTTGCAAAGATACGATCCTTTAGTTTCTGCTTTGACTGTTCATATATAGGCACAATCAAAGAAAAAACTGTAAACATAATCCATCTTCCCTCTGTTAACTTAAAAAAGTCTGTTAAAAAAGCCGCTAATGTAATACCTATAGCAAGACGGCATGCATAAGAAAACTTAATAGAATTTCTATCTAACTCTATTTTAAAGACAAAATGTTTCTTAAATCTCTCTAAATTATATTGGTTATTTTCTATCTTACTTAATTCTTCTAAATTATTTTTAATAAAGCTCAGATGATTAAGAAGCTTCAAAACTTCTATATCATTAATTCTTTCTATCTGATATTTACTTAATAAGGTCTTAAAGATCTCATCTAAGCAGTCTATTTCTGCTAAATCATTAAAGCATTTACTTATTTGATCCAGTATGCTAATAAGGTCATCAATCATTTCTTGTTGCTCTGCTTCATACTTAACTTTGTCTAAAAGATAAGAAATTTTTTCTAAAGAAACAGCTAAGTTAAGCTTGATCATTCCCTCCTCCGTTAGATAAAAATCTTCTTCTCTTCTATCATAAAGTAGTGTAGTGAATAGATGAATCTGTTCTCTAATATCTTTATCTATCCCCTCATACTGTTGGTTTACCTTAATATACTCTGCCTTTTTAATAATATTTTTACACAGTTGTGCTAATAGCTGATTACCTACTTTTTTAAACTTATTTTTATTAATAACTAATTGAGACACCATAATAAAGATTGCTCCACATACTAAGGCGCTTAGTCTGTTAGGTATCAACTCTATACTAACTGGCGTTGCTAGTATAAACAAATACTCTAATACGAAAGGCATATACATAGGCTTCTTCAAATTATATAAAAGGCTATAGCCCAAAATAAAAATAGCTATAAAGTTAATAGGAATACCTAACCAAGTATTCATACTAGCCAGTGTGCTTGCACATCCAATAAATAAGTTTAAAGCAATAAGAGTAAAAGTATTTTTCCACGGTGCTAAAGTTAAATCTCTTTCTAAAAACATTAGCATAGCTGTTATGGTGGTAACACCGATTAAAGTATTTTCATTTCCAAAAATACTTTTGAAGATAATAATAAATCCTATAATTGCTACAAATAGAATTGTCTTTGACATAATGAGCTTTTTATTCATTTATATTCCTCCCCTTCCTATATACTTTTATTAATTTCTTATAGAGGTTCATTCTATACTTCTTTTCAACCATCTAATTACATTAATTACTTTACAACTTTTTTGTTGCATTCGCAACTTTTGACTTAGTAATAGATATTTCTTTAACAAAAAAAGATATTTAATAAAAAGACTGCTATCTTAATATAGCTGTCCTTTTTATTAGATATCTCCTTATATTTTTAGCTATAAAAATATTGTTAAAAATTAAATTTTCATATATTCCTAATATATATTTTAAAATTATTTAATAAAAATAGTTTATTTATTATTTCTGCCAATCTATTTCTCAAGATTTTTTTGTCATATAAGCTATTTTTTTATAACATATGTTTATTTTTTTATGCAATTAATGCATTTTTCTTTGACACTTACCACTTGTTAAATAATTGACAATTTTAAACTCCAGTAGTATTATTACAATGTATTCAAAATAAATATTAATTTTATATATTTATATGTAAATTAATAGTATATATAACAAATACGATATCTAATTATTGTTTATAAGGGAGGCTGTTATTATGGCTACAGAAAAAAAAGCACCTGTTGAAGCTCCTGTTGTGGATGCTCAAGCTATGGTTAATGAATTAGTTGAAAAAGCAGATAAAGCACTTGAAGAGTACATGAAACTCGATCAAGAACAAATTGATAAAATCACTCAAGCTATGGCCCTTGCTGGTCTTTCAGCTCAAATGAAGCTTGCTAGAATGGCTGTTGAAGAAACAGGACGTGGCGTTTTTGAAGATAAAGTTACAAAAAATATCTTTGCTACAGAATATATTTATCACAGTATTAAACATGACAAAACTGTTGGCTTAATCGAAGATAATGAAGATGAAGGTTATATGGAAATCGCTGAACCAGTTGGTATTGTTTGCGGTGTTACACCTACTACTAACCCAACTTCAACTGCTATGTTTAAAGCAATTATCTGTGCAAAAACACGTAATCCTATCATCTTTGGTTTCCATCCATCTGCACAAAACTGCTCACGTGAAGCTGCTAAAATCGTAAGAGATGCTGCTGTTGCTGCTGGCGCTCCTGAAAACTGTGTTCAATGGATTGAATATCCATCAATTGATGCTACTACAGCTCTTATGAACCATCCAAAAGTTGCGATGATTCTTGCTACTGGTGGTTCTGCAATGGTTCGTTCTGCATACTCAGCTGGTAAACCAGCACTTGGTGTAGGCCCTGGTAACGTACCTGCTTTCATTGAAAAAACAGCTAACTTAGAACAATCTCTTACAGACCTTATGCTTTCAAAAGCATTTGATAACGGTATGATTTGTGCTTCTGAACAAGCTGCTATCATTGAAGCACCTGTTTATGATAAAGCAGTTGCTTTCATGAAAAAATTTGGTTGCTACTTTGCAACTAAAGAAGAAATTAAAAAACTTGAACCAATTGTTATCAACCCACAAAAACAAATGGTTAATCCAGATATCGTAGGTAAATATCCATATGAAATTGCTGCTCTTGCAGGTATTACTATTCCAAAAGAAACAAAAGTACTTTGCTGTGAAATTGATGGCGTTGGCGAAGAATATCCTCTTTCAAGAGAAAAACTTTCTCCAGTACTTGCTGTTGTAAAAGCTAAAGATGCTGAAGATGGTATCAAAAAAGCTGAAACAATGGTTGAACTTGGTGGACTTGGTCATACAGCTGTTATCCACTCTACTGATGAAGCGCTTATTGAAGAATACGGTGAAAGACTTAAAGCTTGTCGTATCATTGTAAACTCTCCTTCTGCTTTTGGTGGTATTGGTGATGTTTATAACTCAATGATGCCTTCATTAACTCTTGGTTGTGGTTCTTACGGACGTAACTCTACTTCTTCAAACGTTACAGCAATGAACTTAATTAATAAGAAAAGGGTGGCAAAGAGACGCGTGAATATGCAATGGTTTAAAATTCCAGAAAAAATCTATTTTGAAGCTGGCTCAGTTCAATACTTAGCAAAAATGCCAAATATCTCTCGTGCATTAATCGTAGCTGACCCAATGATGGTTAAACTTGGTTATGTTGATCGTGTAACATACCAATTAAATAAAAATCCTAATAAGCTTTCTATTGAAATCTTCAGCGAAGTTGAGCCAGATCCAGACCTTGAAACAGTAAGAAAAGGTGCTGAAGTTATGCGTTCATTCCAACCAGACGTTATCATCGCTCTTGGTGGTGGTTCTGCAATGGATGCTGGTAAAGCTATGTGGTTATTCTACGAACACCCAGAAGCTGACTTCGTTGGTATGGCACAAAAATTCTTAGATATTAGAAAACGTGTTTACAAATTCCCACACATGGGTAAAAATGCTAAATTTGTAGCTATTCCAACAACATCTGGTACTGGTTCAGAAGTAACATCATTCGCTGTTATTTCAGATAAATCTAAGAATATGAAATACCCTCTTGCTGACTACGAATTAACACCAGATGTAGCTATTATCGATCCTGAATTTGTAATGAGTGTACCTGCTAGTCCTACTGCAGATACAGGTCTTGATGTATTAACACATGCTATTGAAGCATATGTATCTGTACTTGCTTCTGATTTCACAGACGCTCTTGCAATGAAAGCTATTCAACTTGTATTTGAATATTTACCACGCTCATACAAAAATGGTGCTAAAGACCCTGAAGCAAGAGAAAAAATGCACAATGCATCATGTATTGCAGGTATGGCCTTTACTAATGCCTTCTTAGGTATTAACCACTCACTTGCTCATAAACTTGGTGGTGAATTCCACATTGCTCATGGTCGTGCAAACGCTATCCTTCTTCCACACGTTATCGCATACAACGGTGAAACAAATCCAACTAAGTTTATGGCATTCCCTAAATATGGTAAATTCACTGCTCCTGAAAGATATGCTGATATCGCTAGAATGTTAGGACTTCCTGCTTCTACTCCTGAAGAAGGTGTTAAATCTCTTGTTCAAGCTGTTCGTAACTTAATGAAAGAACTTAATGTTCCATTTACATTAAAAGAAATGGGTATTGATGAAAAAGTATATCTTGAGGCAATCAAAGACCTTTCATATAAAGCATTCGAAGATCAATGTACAACAGCTAATCCAAGACTTCCAAAAGTTCCTGAATTAGAAGATCTTTACAAAAAAGCTTACTACGGTAAATAAAACATTAAGAAGAGGTAGCCCATATGGACTACCTCTTCTTAATGTTTTTCATAGCTTTAACCTTTTTATATCTTTAATCAGTTTGTCTTACTCCTATGTAGTTCTTGATTTGTCCTAGGGTTACCATAACCCCTACACTAATAATAACTACTTTTAAAGTTATAACTATTTCTTGATTGCCTAGAATACGAAACATTATCATCATTACTAGTAACAAAGATAAAATAATTAATGCTATTTTTTTAAATACTCGTTTTTCATTCAAGCTTAATGGCTTATTAGTATCTTGTACTGGTACTAATGTTACTATTATGCCTAATGCTATGCACAATAGTAAATTCCCTATTCCTTGACTCTTGCCTAGTAGATCTATTCCCATAAAACATACTATAAGCATTCCAACCGAAAACAAATAGCATCTTATCCTTGTCTTTGCGTGATATCCCCCTGCATATGACCTTAATGGAATATAAGCCATCATAAAAATAAGGCTTGCTAATAGTTTATTAAAAAACATACCTAGAATCAATGTTGTACATATATTAATACCTATTAATATTACTTGCTCAATCCCATAGATATAAATGGGTTTATCCTCAGGTACAATAACTTTATTTTCTATTAGATAATCCGCCATTTGTTGACTTATTGCTGATAACATTAAAATTTACTCAACTTTTTAGCTTCATCTGGAAGTTCTGGTTGGTGTACAAGAAAAACACAAGCACTATTTGAATTAAATGCAGTGATTACTAGTGCAAGGCTTGCTACAATTCCACTTAATTTTAATAACATATTTTTCATCTGGCTCTCCTCCTTCAACTATATTTACACTAGTAATTATACTACTTTTTCACAATATTTGTCTATTTATGTAATAAATTATAATATTATTTTTAATCTCTTATTTTCAATTAATATATATTAATGCTAGAGCAGAAAAAACATTTTCTGCATACTCTATTTCTAAGGAACCATCATACTTTTCCAATGTACGTTTAATGCTTTCTAAGCCTATACCATGATTTTCTTTATCTTGATGGGTTGTCAGTATAGACTCTCCGTCTTTTTCTATCACACCATTAAAAGTATTTTCAATTTTTATAATCAGTACGCCTTTTGTATACTTTATCTTGACATGAATATATTTATGTTCCTCTATTTTATTTACTGCATTGATAGCATTATCCAATAGGTTTCCTAAAATAACAGACATGTCAAAGGAAGATAACTCTAGTTCAAAAGGAATATATAGTTCAGCAATTACTTTTATATTCTCTTCTACTGCTTGTTGTAATTTAAAATTTAAAATACTATCTATTGCAATATTACCTGACTGAGCATATTCTTGTTGTAACTCACAAACATCCATTATCTCACTAATATGTTTGATTGCATTGTCTTTCTCATCTCGTTCAACTAAAGCGCGTAACATATATAAATGATTTTTTAAATCATGCTTTATTGTTCTTGTTGTTTTTACTGAAGATTTCATCATATTAAATTGCTTTTCATAATACATATTTTGTTGAGCAATCCACTTTTTCTCAGCTTCTTCACTATACATTTTTGAAATAACATCATATAAATAAAATGTTCCAAAGTTCATCAATAATAATAATGCAATTATAATACACATAACAATATTTGAAATAACATATGTTTTGAAAAGTACTAGAATAATATATAGTGACGCCACTGGCATAAGCAATAAACAAACCCAGTATGATATTTGTACCTTTTCACCATCTTTAATCCTTTTAAATTTGCTTAAGCACGTAATTATACTGTAGTTTGCAAGTGCTAACACTACTAGTGTATAAGATAAGGAATAATCATTTTGAGCCATAATATCAAACTTTATACCCGAAAGCATAGTAATAACGATAATTTCTATACACATTGAAATTAAATAAATAAAGGCAACTGCTATCGTTCGTTTTTTTAAAGGTGCTTTGTAGTTTAAGGTCAAACAAAAATAGGCAATTATATTCGTCATTAACATGATAATGGGTATCTTAACAACCAAATACATAAATGAACTACATAAAAAATATAAAATATAAGATAACTGCTCTATCCTTTTATTGCAATCTTTATTATAAAAAAAGATCATCATAAACTTATACAATGTATAAGTTCCTAAAATATTAGTACATAAATATACTCCCTCATATAATGTCATAATCTAATTATCCTTTTCTAAACTTAATTGGATTTGTCTTATTTCTTTCCTTCTAGACTGTCCTATAGGCAATAAATCATTATTTGTCATAATGACTGCATCATATTTAAATCGACTTATATGTACGTAATTAACTACATAAGATCTATGTATTTGAAGAAATTGGTACTGTCCTACTCTCTTTAAAACATTTTCTATAGAATCATAAAAGGTTTCTTCACCTTTTATATGTACCATACGTATTTCTCGATTTAGGCTTTCAAAATATAGAATATCTTTGATAGGTATACTATATTTTTCAAACCCTTTTTTATATGTAAAAGATCCTCTTCTTTTATCTGCTAATCTTATAGCTAACTTCACATCTTCAATTACCTTGTCAGCTACTAGTGGTTTGGGTAAAAAATGCATTGGCTGTACATCAAATAATTCCCTATCATAATGATTTTTTGCTGAGATATAAACAATCTTTGTCTCATAATCATCCATAATCTCTCTTATAATTCTTCCAACTTGAATGCCATTAAGTTTTTTCATTTCAATATCTAGGAATATCAAATCAAAACTATTCTCTCTTTCGATATACTTACATAAAGATTCTCCATCATAGAAAATTTCTATTTCTATCTTCATAGTAATAGTTTCTTGAAAATTTAAAATAAGCTGCTCTATATCGGCACATATTAATCGGTCATCATCACATACTGCTATTTTAAACATAAATATTTTTTTCTCCCTCTGATATCATTATTCACTGAAATATATTATACATTATGTAGGCAAAAATAAAATAAAGATTTATTTTATTTATTCCGTATGCAATTATTATTCTTGCTCATACTAATAACGTGCAAATTATTTTTACTATAATCCTAGGGAGGTATTTCAAAATGGGAAAAAAACCAAAAACTCCAACCTGCAATGCATGGGTTAGTAATACAAGTGATGAAGGCGTGAAATATTTTCACGATAAAGCGAAGAAATCTGCTGGTGATAACCAATGGACTTCTACTTGTGTAACAAAAGGATTATTAAACAAATAATAGTACATCAAAAAGGGTGTTGCATAAGATTATGCAATACCCTTTTATTCTTCTAAAATAGTTCTCCATTTATTTATTAAAGCATGTATACCTAAAAGTAGAGGAATACTACACCAAAAGGCTGGTATAATCAACACACTACCCTCTATTATATAAATACTTATAATGCTTATAAAGCTTATGATTATTGACATCAGTATACATCCAAAATACTCGCTTGTTTCTTCAAATACTGCCTTTTTAATAATCATTATACACCCTAGTAAACTCACAATAAAGCTACTCATGAGTACAACATACACCTCTTGATACCACCCATCTGCTATAGAAGTTGGTAGCATTTTTAGCATCTGCTCATTGGCTCTAAACTTCTCTAACAAGATGGACCAAAATGCAAAGTCTGACCACCTATTGGGTATAATGTAAGAAGGTAATTGTATCGAAAGCTGTAATACCTCACCCGTAACCCAAGTTATACCTATAGCTATTATAGAAAGAACAATTGCAGATATCCAATATCTATGGGTTCTATAAATATAGAAATACAGCTTAAGCATTCCATACACACCTAATAGACAGCCAGGTATAAGCGCTAGATAACTTAACAAAATACTTTTTAAGGATAAATTGTTGTATATTCCCTTTGGCAAATTATATTTGAACTGCAAAGTATTAAGTGTTTCCTCAACATTGTCATTATCTATAAACTCAATTCGAGCTACATTAAATTTAGCTTCTTGATTAGTTGTATCAGATTGGACAATAATACTTTTTGATTTGTCTTTTAATATACCTCTTATAGTATAGTCTTTATCTTGAAGTGTAATCTGCTTCCCTACTACATCTGTATTTCCCCATAATTCATAAGCTACTTGCTCTGTAATAATGGCTCCTTCTAAATCATTTTCATAGAGTCCATTTCCTATTAATTCTTTGGTTTCAAATAATAATCTCGTATTACCATAAACCTTAAGTTGATTTCCTTCAATACCCCTCCCAAGATCTTGATTCTTCATGGTTTGTTGCGTTTCCTGATTCCAAGCTACTAGACCACTAATAATTCTATCTTTACTTTCTAGCTGGTCTTTTAATACACTTTCTAGTTGATCTCCTGTTAATCCTTCTTTCTCATAGTGTAACTGCACCACATGATCTAAGGCTTGTATTTTCTGTGCATTGACTAAGCATATACCCCACGCAAATAAGGTAACTGCTAGAATACTTATATAAATGAGCACATGCTTAGTACACTTTATCATTGCTCCATCAGGCGTACTCTATCGCCTGACTTAATTGGTTTATTCGACTTGATAATAATATTATCTTGTGGACTAAATGCCCCTTCTACAGCTACAGAACTTTCATTACTCTCTTTTTTCATCACATTAACTCTTTCTGCAACCATTTCTTCTCCTAAAGTTGTTACCTTTTTCTTTGCCACAAGTACATAATAACTTCCATTATCTTCTTTTAATGCTTCTACTGGCACGATAGAATTATATTGCTCTGATTGATTTGTTACTTCACATGATGCATTCATACCTGGAATGCCTTCTGGTACAGAAATACTTATTTTTTTCTTACTTCCACCTTCACCTTGGACATATGAAATATTTTCTACTATTGTATTTTCTAACGCTCTTTTTTCGCCTTCAAGGGTTACAATAACCTGATCCCCTACTTGAATGCCTTCACTTTTTTCCTGACTAAGTTCTACCTCTAGTACATACTTACTATCATCACCTATAAATGTAACTAATTCACCACCAGTAGTTACTTGACCTTTTTCAACTTTAATTTCTTTAATCATTCCATCTGCTGGTGCTACAAGCTTACCGCCTTCTGCTATAATTTTTTGAATACGGCTAATTTCCTTTTCTTTAGCTGCAATATCCACTTGCATAAGTTGCTTTTCTATTGCTTGTTTTTGCTCAGATTGTTGCTCTTCTAAATCCATATTATTTTCTTTTTGTACTGCCAATTCTACTTCTTTTTTAGCCGACTCTATTTGTCTATCTAGATTTTTAATAAGCTCTTCTTGTTCTACAATAAGGTCTTCTTGTAAACGTTTCTGTTCTTCTACTGCACGCTCCGCTGCTTTTACTTTTTCTTCTTCTTGTTTTAAAATTTCTTGGTCAACTTCGCCATTTTCCAGTTGAATTACTTTGTCTTTAGCTTTTTTAAATTTTTCTTCTGCTTCTTTTACATTTCTATCCCAATCTGACTTTGTAATGTTATATTCCATTTGGGCACGGTCTACAGCTTGCTGAGCACTGGTAATATCCACACCTTGGCCTGCTGTCATCCAGAAGTTTTCTTTGGCTTCATTTAAAGCCTGTTCTGATCTTTTAAGTGCTTTATCTCTTTCATACTTTTGATTTTCTAAATGGCGCTTAGCTTCATCTTCTTCTTCACGTGCCTTCTTAAGCTGCTCTTCCAAATTACTTCCTTTAAAAGCTTCTAAATCTTTCTTTGCACTAAGCAAATCTTCTTCTGCTTGTTTAATTTTCTGTTCACCTCTACTGATTTTAACTTTCCCCTTCTCAGTAGCATTTAACTTTTCTTCCTCAAGCTTTGTAACTTTGTTATTTGCCTCTTCAAGAGGTGAAAGTACTGTACTATAATCTTCATTTAACCCTAATTGTTGTAATCTTAATTTTAGTTTTGCTAAATCATCCTGAGACATTTCTAACTTTTCTTGTAACTCTTTTGCATCTAGTTCTAAGATAGGCTCACCTTTTTTAATACGGTCATCTACTTCTACAAAGATGTCTTTTACTTTAAGCCCACTGCTTGCTTCCATACTCTCTTCATCTTTTGCTTTTAATACACCATTTCCTTGTATTTTGTGTTCAATACGCCCTCCCTTTGGGAGTGCAATTGTAACTTGTGGTGTTGTTAGTGCATTCGCTGTTCTTGACAGTCCTGTCAAAGTGACCATAATAATCAGAAATCCTGCTAGACCTTTGATTGCCACTTGTTTTACTTTATCTCTATCCTCTTTTGGCGAGGGTAATTGTCTTTGAAGTTGCTGCTTTAATTCTATTTTCATCACGCTTACCTTTCTTGCCACTCTACTCTTTTAAACCTGCAACTCGAATGCCTGCTTCTAAATCATTTTGTCCCCATAAGAAGACAAGAAGAGCTGGTATAAGCATAATAACTGAAGCAACAATAGATACACCTAGCTTATCTATTGCTATATTAGGCAGATATAAAGATAGTGGCCATAATGATTTATTTTGTAAAAATGTTAAAGGCTGTTCTATCATATTCCAGTACTCTAAAAAGCCTAACACAAGTGCTGATACAATTCCTGGTGCTCCAAGGGGTAACCCTATGTATAAGAACGTTTTAAAATGTCCTGCTCCATCTATTTGAATAGCTTCTATCATAGCTTCTGGTATAGATTTAAAAAATCGATACATAATGAATACTGGAAAAGTGGAAAAGATAGCAGGCAAAATAATCGCAAACCTTGTATCTAAAAGTTGTAACTTATCTAATACTAAATAGTTAGGTACCATCGTTACCTGAAATGGCATTAGCATTAAGGCTATGTACATTGTAAAAATCGTTTTCTTAAAAGGAAATCTAAACCTTGCAAATGCCCATGCCGTCGGCATACCAAAGCACACTTGCCCAATAAGAATAGGTACTACAATTTTAACTGAGTTCCAAAACATGGCAAAAAACTCTGGTGAATCTAACAATAGCTCAACATAAGGCATAAGCGTTGGATACTTAGGGATAAGAGGCCAGTTAGCAAGGCCAGATTTTCCAGCAAGTACTGGCCCAAATCCTGCCCTTATTTCATCTAGTGGCATAAAAGACCCACTAAAAAGCATCCACAAAGGTAACCATACAATGAGAGCCAGTATACTTACAAATGCAATCGGTATATACTTTTTCATCCTTCCTCATCCTCCACCCATGTTTTTTGCAAGATTAAAATTAGTATAAAGATTACAAGAGATACAATTGTCGCTGCTGCTGATAACTTATCAATATCAAGAGATACAAACCAGTTATTAAACAAATGCTGTAACATATACATACTGTCATGAGGGTAATCTCCTGCAATCAAATAAGCTTCTCTAAATACTTTAAAGGAATTAAGTAATGAAAGCACAACGATTGTAAATAAGGTTGGTAAAAGCTGAGGAATTGTAATCTTAGTAAATTGCTGCCATCCATTTGCGCCATCTACCCTAGCTGCTTCATATATAGCAGGCGATATAGTGCTAAGCCCTGCTAACCATAGCACCATATCATACCCTATATTACGCCACAAATAACTCAATATTAAAATCCAAAAAGCCCAGTCACTTTTCATCCAGTCTACACTTTGTCCTCCAAGTGCTATAATGCCTTTACTTAATAATCCATTTTGATGAAATAGAACTTGCCATAGTAGTACAACTGAAGCAACTGGGATTGCCATTGGTAAAAGAAAAGTCATTTTAAAGACTTTAGCACTTTTATTTAGCTTGTTAATAAGAAGTGCTAGACCTAGAGAAGTAATGACAAGTACAGGAATACAAATGGCTATAAACTTCAAAGTATTCCCTGACGCTAGCTTAAAAGCTTCATTTTGAAATATCATGCTATAGTTTTTAATACCAACGAATTTACCACTCATTGCTCCGAAGAAAGACCTTCTAATAACATCCATGAAAGGAAGCATAATAAAAATCATAACACCTAACAAACTAGGTAATAAGAAGCACAATGCAACCTTCCACTCATTCTTTTTTTTATTCTGCCAAATAGGCTCTTGTACGTTTTGCAACTGCACTTGCAGCTTCTTCGGCTGTTTTCTCACCATTAAAGTATCCTTTCGTTTCTTCTATAATAAGATTTAATAACACTTCATCTTTTATTATTGGTATAGTGGCTTTTTCTGCAAGTTCCTTCACTTTTGAATAAACTTCTTGTGTTACATCAATCATTTGAATTGGTTTCTCAAAGGTTACTGGGAATACCACAAGGTTTTGGTCTGAATTTAATACAGCTTGCTCTTCAAAAGTTTGTTTATGAACTGGGAATCCATCTCCTAGATTTACACTTTGCACTTCTTTTGACATTGCTAATTGAACAATCTCTCTTGCAATATCTTGATATTTACTATTTGCATTAATTCCAATAATACCTCTAGGCTCAAATGTACTTTCTTCACCTGCAAATATTAACTCAAAATTCCCATCTCCTCGTTGAGTGATCGCAGAATATTGATAATTTAATCTATCAAAACCAGAAATATTTTCTAAATGGAGCTGGGTATCTTTACTAGCCATATACTCTGTTGAAAGGAAGTTCCAAGCTATCTCATCTTGTTCTCCCATGTCATCTACCTGAGTTAATTCTTTTATAGCTTCTAAGAAAGTTATGAATTCTGCCTCTTTAATTTGTCCTTTTTCATCAATCCAAGTATGAGCTGTTGGACCATATAGAAGATTCATAAGTTTTTCAGGTGACATCTTATAAAATACTTCTTTGTCTGGGTTAGACTTCGCCCATGAAGCAAGATCCTCTATACCTTTAATATTTTCTATAATAGCTTTATTCCCCCACATTGTTGGAAGTGAAAATCTAAGAGGTAATGTATAGATAGAATTCTCCTCTTGGAAAGCACCAACAATATTTGGTAACCATTCTCCTTGTTCAATTTTCTCCTTTGCCCAATTACTCATATCTAACAATACACCTTTTTCAATATAAGATTGTACTGGTAGACCATCTAAAAGTAATAAGTCCGGTCCTTTTCCTGCTAATAATTGTGTGTTAAGGGTACGTATAGCATCTGCTTTTGTGACACTTCCCCCTTCTTCAACCCCTACTTGAATATTAATAAATACACCAGGATTTTGACGTTGATACGTTGCTATTGCTTGTCTCATGGTTACATTATCTTCTAGCATATAGAGGTTTACCTCTGTAGTTGGCTTAGTTGGCGTATTTGGATCAAAACGATAATGGCTCAGTTGATATCCCATATCTCTATCATAGAATAGGACTAAAAACGCTTCATCACCTTTAACAATTCCATCTTCTATATATAATGAAGGCATTCCAAAAGAACTAAGTTGTCCTTCAATAATTTGTTCCCATACACTTCCGCCTTTTGCAAGTCTGCTTATCCCTTCTCCATTAATAAGATAAGCATTTCCATCTGTATTCATTGCCAATTTACTTCCCCATAATGAACCTTCACATGGAATAAATTTCTTTTCCTCTGTTGTTTCTAAGTCAAAGATTACTACCCCTCCTCTTAAAGCATCTAATAACATGAGTTCTTCCTCATTAAAAACAAATTCACGATCCATTCCTGCACTTAGGTATTCTTTTATGACTGAACCTGTTGTACTATCTAAGACTACAACGCCATTATACTGTAACCCTACAGCAATGTTACCATCAGGTAAAGCTTTTATTCCTGTTACAGAATACGCTAAATCATTTGTATCATAGGGTACTTCTTCTAATGTTTCATTATTTACTACTTTTGCTATATGTATCTTGTAATCATCAGCAAAATAGGATACATAGATAGTGCTCTTACCATCATGAGCAATTTGTATCCCCATACTATTCTCTTCTACTAATTTTTCAAACCACTTAGCTTCTTCTTGCACCCATTCTTTACCATCTTTTGATGTATAAGTAACCCCTTTATTATTGGCAGTATATCCATATACTTGAATACGTTCATCTTCTAAAACTTGATAATGTATTAAGCTTTTTATATCCTTTGGAAGTTCTATATTTTCTTCTATATAACGCCCCATAGGTGTATCCTTAGAATTTTGATTGGTTGTATTTACTTCACTTTTTATTTCTTGATTGCTACATGCAGTTACTGACATCATTGTTGTTACTATAAGTAAACTTGCCATTAATCTATAAATATGTTTTTTCATTTTTGTTCTCCTCTTCGATTTCATTAACCTTATCTTAATAGGCTTACCTCTAAATAACCTCTAAAACTTAAAATTTGTTTGTACTAATTTTATCCATTAAAGGATATTTAGAGATAAATGGGTTAAAATTGAATTATAAAAAGAAGCAATTGACTATAATGGAGGAACATTATGCGTATTTTACTAATTGAAGATGATCAAACTTTATGTAATACCATGGGGCTACAACTTCAAAATCAGGGTTATACTGTAGACTGCTGTTATGATGGAGAAGAAGGTTTATTCTATATCAAACAACAAGTACATGACCTTGTTATTTTAGACCGTATGCTCCCATCTTTAGATGGTATTCATATTCTTAAAACAATGAGAATGCTACATATTAATACACCTGTGATTATGCTCACTGCCCTCAATAGTATAGGAGATAAAGTCGTTGGTTTAGATGCAGGTGCAGATGATTACTTATCCAAACCGTTTGCTATCGAAGAACTCCTTGCACGCATTCGTGCCCTTAGCAGACGCCCTGTGGATTGGAGTACCACTGAACAGCTTATATTTGGAGATGCTACGTTAGATGCTACAGCTCTTACACTAACAGGTCCAAAAGCTGTTTGTTCTCTTTCTAAAAAAGAAGCTGAACTCTTTGAAGCCTTTTTTAAACAACCCAAGACGGCACTTCCACGTACTTTCTTGCTCTCTAGAGTTTGGGGGCCTGATACTGAAGTAGAAGAAGGAAATTTAGATAACTATATGCATTTTCTAAGACGTAGACTACGTACCGTAGGGTGTCATATAGAAATTAAAACCCTTCGAGGTATTGGATATAGCTTGGAGCATATCCATGCTTAAAGGGCTACGTTTTCAACTTGCTCTTATCTGTAGTACAATCACAGGTTTAATTCTATTTATTATCTGTCTTATTTCTCTACAGATTTCAGAATCTCAACTCAATAGTAGGAATCAAATAGCCTTTGAGAATCAGCTTCAGACTATTTCTTATCAGCTTCAAACGCAAAGAAATATTAAATCTTCTTGGCTTGCTCAGTTAGAAGCAGACAACAAACTTATTATTTCTATAGAAGATAATGGTCATCCCTTTTTCTTCAAAGGTGCCTGGTCTCCCTCTACACCTCGCCATGACCTTCTTCAACAAGCTCATAAAGATGCGCTAGGACTTTATAACTTTGATAAAGATGCACCTACTACTTCAACCTTATCTATTGATAAGATATTTTTTAAAATTCAAGGTAATACAAATGATTCCTACCGCGTAGGTATTGCACGTATCCCTTCTTCTGTAGGAAGTTATACACTTACACTCCTTCAAGACCTTTCAACTGAAAAAGTGACGATTATCGAAACCCGTATCCTGTTTATTTTGATTAGCTTTACTGGTATTTTGCTTCTTAGCTTATTTAGTTATTGGTTTGCTGGACGAGCTATTATCCCTATTGAAGAAAATCAACGTAAGCAGGTTCAGTTTATTGCAGCTGCTTCACATGAACTTAAAACACCCCTTGCAGTCATAAGAAGTAGTAATGCCCTCATTCAAAGTCAGAATCACCAAGAATCCCAACTCTTTACTTCTCAAATTGAAAGAGAATGTACAAGGCTCACACGTCTTATTAATGACTTACTTCTTCTTGCAACAGCAGATGCACACACTTGGTCCATTCATAAGGAACCTGTTGATTTAGATACACTTCTGATAGACCTGTTAGATACATTCTTACCTCTTGCGGCAAAAAAACAACAGCATCTTACGCTTCATCTTCCCGATGAAATACTTCCACCTATTCCATGTGACCAAGAGCGTATTGAACAAATCATTACCATCCTCATTGACAATGCCCTGCACTATGTACCAACAGGTGGCCATATTACTATCGAGCTAAGTAAAATGCCAGGGGCCTATATCATTAAAATCATCGATGATGGGCCTGGTATCTCCAAAGAACATGCACCCCATATTTTTGACCGCTTCTATAGAGTAGATGCTGCAAGAAAAGATAAAAATCACTATGGTTTAGGACTCAGTATTGCTAAAGAAATCATTCATCTTCACAATGGTTCTCTTACCCATTCCCCTACTCCTTGTGGTGGATGTACTTTTAAAATAGAATTACCTTATCTACCTACGAAATAAGAAGAAAGGTTGCAGCCCTATATCTATGGGCTACAACCTTTCTTCTTATTTGTCTAAAGCATTTTTATCTATCTAAGGCAAGTGATAAATACATATATTCACCACGGCTTGTTATTTCACCATCTTTTACAGGAATCGGCTTTTTGAATAATGGTCCATCTATGACTGTAGTATGGAACTCACCCGCTTCACCACAAGGATCTATACCACGTTCTTCTAACTCTTGCATATACTCTTTTGTTAGAATTCTGCCTAAATCCTCTGCTCTCATTCCTTTATTTAAATTAACTGTTACAATCTTAGTAATAAAACCTGCCTCAATAAAAGTTTTAACAACTTCTCTATGGTCCATTTTCCATAAAGGCATACCTAGTCCCAGTCCTACACTTTCTGTTACACGTTCATGCCAACATTCATGTTCTGGTACATCAATATCACCTGTTACAAGTACTTGGGCACCTTTTTCCTTAGCTTCTTGTAGCAGCTTTACGAATACTTCCTCATATCCTTCCCAACTTGCACAACCTATATAAAGAGGTACACCAATAGCTTCTGATTGGGCTTGTAGCATTTCCTCTGACAATCCATGAGATCTAGAACGTATCCCCTTTTCTTCCATCATAGCAATAATACCAATTGCTTCTCCTTGTTGCATGGCTTGATAAAGTGCTAAGGAACTATCCTTACCTCCACTATAAGAAGCAATAAACTTTTTACCTACTGCACCCTGTTTCCAATTTTTCATTAATAGACACTCCTATTTTCTAGTTATTTAAAATATATTTTTCAATCCCTATAGCTACCCCATCATTATGTACAGTATCTGTTACAGCCTTAGCATATTGCTTGACTTCATCAGTTGCATTTCCCATAGCAATACCATAGCCTACTGTTTCTAGCATCTCAATATCATTTTTTCCATCTCCAAAACCATAACTATCTTCTACTGGAATACCTAAATGTTCAAGAATTCTTAAAATCCCTGTTGCCTTTGTATTACGTCTTGGATAAAGTTCAAAAGCCTTAGCACTAATGCTATGCCAATAATCATAATCTGGATGTGCCTTGATAAAGTCTAGGCATATTTCATAGGCTTCTTCTGTTGGACAACGCATTTCTATCTTTTGTACTTCAATTGTATCTATGTCATATTCACGTTTTACAAGTTGTGGAGATGCACCTACACCTAAATAGAAATTATAGTATTCTTCATAATCTGCTTTTATATAAGAGTAGTATTCATCTTCTAATATGTATTCCATTCCTAGTTCTTCAAATGTTTCTACTGCTTTATTTACAAATGCTTTATCTATTTTATCTGTGAATAGTGTTTTATTATTTAATATAACTTGTGCACCATTTGCTAAAATCAGACCATCGAATCCAAAGTTCATGATTTCATCGCTTATAAAAGCATAAGGTCTACCTGTTGCAATAAATACATAATGGCCTTTGGCTTGTACTTTCTTTATTGCTTCTTTCACCTTCGGTGTTATATCCATTATTCCATCCCAGCTATTAATTAATGTTCCATCAATGTCAAAAAATATTACTTTTCTCATGTTGCCTCCTCTAATGCTGTCAGTGTCACCCCCTATTATAGCATACAAAAAAGCCTACGAAATAATTGATTAATCATCTCGTAGGCTTATTATATTTTAAACTATTTTAACAAAATCCTATCTTTCTACTACTTTAACAGTATAACCTAATTCTTGGAGACGTTTAACGATTCCTTCTTTTCCTATCATATGACCTGCACCTACAGCTACAAAGTAATTTGCATCTGTTGTATCATTTAAGTATTCTACTACTTTTTCTGTCATATGTGCATCACGCCCTTCAAAGAGAGCTTTAGTCATAATATCTCCACTTTCAATACCTGAATCTTTAGGATAGCTTGCTTCAAATCCTTCTATATCTCTTACCTTCATCATTTGTATCCAGCTATTCATCATTTCTACTTCAGCTTGTGCAGTTTCTGCATTGCCCTCACCAGATTGTATTGCCTCTACCATATCTAATCCTGCTTTTAAGCTTTGAATTTGATAATCCACAGGTATGCCATCAAGTAAATCTGCTTGGAAGGCATAGCCTTCAATTTCTAAGATTTCTTTGTCTTCTAATAGGGCTTTTGAATAAACATAAGCATCTATAACTGGATAGGTTGCTACTGCTTCTAAGCTCTCTGTATCTTGTGCTGTTAGGGCTGTTAATGTATTAGAAAGCGCCCAAGGTTTATAGTATTTTGTTTGTTCTTCTGGTACGCCATATTGTTCCATAAGCGCGACAATACGTTTATAGGTTTCTTCATCTACATGATTATCTAATGTTGTACCATCTAAGTACATTTGCTTTTGTGCTAAATACATCATTCCTTCTTGATTGGCAAAATCTACTTCAAAAGATACTTTATCAGAAGCCTCAATAGCTTCCCTTAACCCTTTGCTTAATGGATATACTTCTGATTTTCCAATATGTACAGTACCAAGTAAATAAATTGTATTATTTTCATCACTTACTTCCCATAAGAACCCATCTGTGCCTAACCCAAGTTGATCATATACACTTTCTACTACACGTGATGCAAAAACAAGTGCTTCTTGTACCGTACATGGTTGCTCTAATCTAAGATCCTCTTTACCATAACCTTTGATAATTTGATTTTCGCTCATATAAGCTATGTAGTCATTCTTCAAGTCTAATCCACTATAATCTTTAAGAACAGTATAATAAGCTTCTAATACTTCTCCTCTTGTTGTACTTAATTTAACTTCTGTATTTGTGCTAGCAACAAGTTTTGCTTCTATACATTTATTTCTAAGCCCTTGTATAATAAAACTCATTTGTTCTGGAGATACAACATTATTCAGTCCTTTTTCAAAGCCTTTTGGTGCTACGCCATAGGCCTCTGCATCATTTAATTCACTTAATGCCCATTTTGCTGGATCAACTTCCCTTGCAAAAACTGAAACGGAGCTTGCTAACATGACTGTCATTAATCCTAAACTTAAAACCTTTTTAAACATCTTCAAATACCTCCCACAATAATTTATTATTTGCTCTTACTATAATCTTTGTTGCTATAATAAGTCATCAAAATAGTTTGTACTGCCCAAATGATTCCAATTGGTAAACAAATAACTGGGCTAACGTTAAATACCAAACTTATTCCATAACATAATAAGAATAAAAACACATAGATAGGTGTCATCATTGATATTGTTTTAAAACACGCTTTCCCTACTTTATCTTTTTCAAATTCATCTAGTTTATCAAAGTGATCTCTATTAAAGTTCACTTCTAATGGATCTGCATCAAGTTCTGGTCTAACCTTTTTGACTAAAGCAATATGTGCTACCTCTCCCCAAAAAGCTAATATAACATTTACAAAAAATAATATGGCAAAAGGTGTATCATTAAAAATATTTATGCCTAATGCAGTAAAGTTTATGACTGCACATAAGGTAGAGCACATCATCACTACACTCATTGCTTTTTCATGAGTATCGTAGAAAGAGCCTTCTTCATCACAATAATGTTCTTTTTTCAGTTTCCCATTAAAGTAAAAATACCCTCCAATTCCTATAATACCTGATATAAGACCTATTATATATAAACTTGGTGATATCCCTTGGGCAACGCTTATAATTGTATTTAAATAATTACTTCCTTCTATCATGTTCATTAAAAATCCTATTAACCCACCAATAAAACCACTGATTACAATAATTCCAATTCCCTTTTTCCAATTATAGCTTTTCATTTTCTTCATCCTCCAACCAAAATAGCTCTTCTACCTGTTTATCAAATATATGCGCAATCTTGATTGCTAATACAATTGAAGGATGGTAGTCTCCACGCTCAATGCTACTTACTGTTTGTCTTGATACTCCACAAAGCTTTCCAAGCTCTGTTTGACTTATACCCTTTTCTTCTCTCATCTGCTTTACTTGATTGTAAAGGGGCATTTCATTCACCTCCGTTATGACAAGTATTCTTGTCATAACAAAAGCTTACCACTGACAAGTATTCTTGTCAACAAAAAAAGAAGAGTTTATTTTAAACTCTTCTTTAAAGGCTTCATATTAAATAGCTATCCATCAATAAATTCTAATACTTCATTTCCCTTGATATAAACACCTTTATATCGTCTAAGTAGAATCAATTTATGACCATATCTAAAAAGCATGGTTTCAAACTTCTCACGATTTTTTTCAAAGTCATCCGACCAGTTATACATAGACCTTAGCATACTTAATGTAGGTGTATAATGACATTTTTCTAGACCACATACCTGCTTAACATATCTACTCAGAATTCTTACCCTACGCTTCCATAATGGTGGATCCAAAAAAATAATTTTATCTGCAAGATCTAAAAGCTCATGACAACTTTTTCTATAAGTACCTTCAATAATCCAATCACCTTGCTGGTCTATCTTCTCTATGATCTTTTGCTGTTCTTCCGGTGTTCTTTTATATCTTACGCCATCTTTTTTCCCATATATAATGCAGTCTAGTTCATAAAAAGGTATGTCTAGTTCTCCTGACCACCTTCTAGCCAATGTTGTTTTACCACTTGCCACTATCCCTACAATATAAATTTTCATCGTGTTCTCCCCCAACACCTATTACTTTTATTTATTAAATATAAAACGTTCAACATCCTCTCTTATAGGCTGTAATCTTTTTGCAACAGGGCTTGCAATAAGCTCTTTTTCAATCATTTCATCTAGCTCCTCTAAGCTTACCCACTTAGCATCTACAGTTTCGCCTTCTTGCATCACTAATTCATCGATTCCTATATCTTTTCTTATAATGTACAAATCTACAAAAGCACTTTCTTCTTTTATTGTTCGTAAAAAGTGAAGTTCTTCCTCTTCTACCTTTATACCTGTTTCTTCTAAAAGTTCTCTTCTAGCACCTTGTCTACTTGTTTCTCCTGCTAAGACTGAACCTGCTGTATTCTCCCAAAAGTTTGGGTATTTATCTTTTTCCGGATGTCTTAATGTAGTAAGTACTTCATGTTTGCTATTTACAGTCCAGATACTAACAACGATATGGTATTCACCTCTTACCATTGGTTCTGGTCTATTATGTGTTCTATTTAAAGGTTGTCTTTGTTCATTATATAAATCCCATTTTTCCACTGTATCTATCCTTACCTTTCATCTTATATGGCAACTACCTGTCTGAATATTTTTATTATATCATAGGATCCCTCTCTCTATTCTTAATTTTATCTTACAATTTCTTAAGGTAGCAAAAAAGCCATTACATCTTCATGCAATGGCTCTTGTTATCTTCATCTATTCTAACCATTTAATCAGTTACAAGGTTTTGTATCCAAATACCTTTTCTCAGTAATACATAACCTAGTATACATTTGAAAATATCAACTAGCTGGCACATTAAGTATACGACTAAAATATTAATGCCTGTATAGTAGGCTAACATAAAAGCTAAAGGTATACTTACTAACCATAAATAAACACTATCAAATATAAAGGTGATAATCGTCTTACCACCTGAACGAAGTGTAAAGTAAGTCGCATGTAAAAAGCCGTATATAGGCATACATATGGCTGCAATACGTATAAACCAAGCTGCTAAATCCTTAACTTCATCTGTCGTATTATAAAGCATTGGGAATGCTGGAGCGACAACTACCATAACCCCTCCTAGTATTAAGCAACAACAAACAGAAAAGAAAATCATCTTGTAAGCTGTTTCTTTCGCTTCATCCATTTTACCTGCACCTAATAGCGGGCCTACAATAATCGCTACTGCATTACCTAATGCTAAAAATACTATGTTAAATAAATTGGCTATAGTATTGGCTATATTAATCCCCGCTACTACTGATAATCCTCTAACAGAGTAACATTGCATCAATACTGCCATACCACCTGCCCATAATCCTTCATTAAGTAAAAGTGGCATACCTTTTATGATAATTTTATTTGTGAGGGCTAGTGGTACCCTTAGTGTTTTATAAGCACCTTGTATAAATGGATTCTTTTCGTGATGTCTATGCGTCCATACCACTACAATAAGACACTCTATAAATCTTGCAATGATCGTACCTATAGCTGCTCCTGCAATGCCTAGTTTGGGGAATCCAAAATGTCCAAAGATTAGTAAGTAATTTAAAACTAAGTTTACTAATACTGCAGCAATCCCTGCCTTCATAGGTACTATAGTTTCTCCTGTCTCACGTAAAGTACCACAATACGCTTGTGAAATGGCAAAAGGTATAAGCCCGATTAACATGATACGTAAATACTCTTCTCCATATGTAAGCGTATTACCAATGTCTCCTGAGCTACTTCCTTCATGTAAGTAAAGGGCAATTAAACTACTTCCACATGTACCAAAAATCAATATTGCAATAGCTGTAATCATTGCACAAATAATAATTTTGAAACGAAAAGTATCTCGTACCCCTTCATGATTTTCTTGACCAAAAAATTGTGCTGTAAAAATCCCAGCACCTGATATCCCACCAAAAATACATAAATTAAACACAAATAGCAATTGATTAACAATGGCAACCCCAGACATAGAATCTGTCCCCACTTGACCCACCATAATATTATCTATTAATCCTACAAAGCTTGTAATTCCGCTTTGAATCATAATAGGCACTGCAATGGCCAATACCATCTGATAAAACTTTTTGTCACCTATCAATTTCTTCATGATAGTTCTCCCCCTGGCATCTTCGCTTATTTCATTTTCATATTATTTTCTCATAAATACAAAAGACACACAAGTGATTATTCTCCATCAACTTATGTGTCTTCTCTTACATCTCATGTTATCTATTCTTTCATCATTCCTTTGAATGAATAGGTATTTAAAAAAGTCTATGTTTACCATACAAACTCAACTTTTTTTAATCCGTATTGATCTGCAATCTGATAACCCTCTTCAACTTTTGCAATAATATCAGTTGGTTTATGTGCATCTGAATTAGCTAGTACCTTGCAATCATACCCAGCTGCTAGCTCCCAGAATCCTTTTAGTGGATACTGTTTTCTAGAACCTTGTGGTGTCATAATCTCTGGTTTTCTTAATCCGTATCCATTAATCTCTAATGGCATATTATAGTGACTTGCTGCTTCAATAATATATTTAGAGGCTGCAATCGCTTCTTCATCCCATGGTAAATAAAAGTGTCCAAACACATCCGGATGTGCTACAAACTTAAATAATCCTGTTTCCATTGCTTTTACTAGATAGTTGGCATAGAGTTTAAGCTCTTCTTTATCACTTTTAACCATACCTAGCCTATTCCATGGTGAAGTTCCATGAATCATATGCCCTGCTAAAATTAAATAATCTGCCCCATATTGTCCTCTTAGCACTTCATTATAAAATGAACTATAATCTTCAATAAATTCACATTCAAACGCCTTTAGCAGTTTGATTTGTGGATATTTTGTTTGTGCCTCATCAATCTGCTTAATATAGTCATCTAATTCCTCATATGCCATTCTTACTTCTGGCCAAAGGCTATTATTTGGAAATGGAGTATGATCTGACATCCCTAGTATTTCTACACCTGCACTTACTGCTGCTTCTACGTAATCTATAACTTTTCCTGTTGCATGCTTACAACGTTCCGTATGCGTATGATAATTGGCTAACATAATAAACTCCTTTATGGTCCGACATTCATCGCTACCCATTATAGCACACTATTTTTCCTTTTTGTATACATAGCTACAGATCATCGTTGTAAGTGGTGAGACAATCACTAGACCTATACAGCCTACAAATGTATGTAAAATTTCACCTGCAATAGATTTGGAATTTAAAATACTTATCATTGGTGTACCTTGTGCCATATAAACCATCATAACTGTAATAAAACTTCCCATATAAGCTAAGAGTAATGTTGTCGCTTGAGATCCTACTACAGACCTTCCGATTCTCATACCTGACACCCAAATCTCTTTGCTTGATATGTCTGGCTTTTTCTCTACCACCTCTTCTAGTGCAGCAGATAAATCCATTGCTAAGTCTACAATCGCTCCTGAACAAGATAAGTAAATTGCAGCTTGATAGATTTGTGTTAAATTTAAGTTTTCAAATCCCGCGTATAGTAATGATTCAGACCACGCCATAACCGTTCCATCTATTTTAAAGATGGCTCCAAACCCCATTGCCATAAAACATGTCAATATAGAAGCGAGCCCCGTACCTGCTATTGCACAGTAAGCCTTCTTTGTAAACCCTCCAACTAAGATTAAAGTTACTGTAGCCATTGTTAACCCAATAACTAATCCTAATATCATAGGCTGATAGCCTTTTAAAAGCATTGGAATTAGTAATTTCCATATACAAAGTAAACTAAAGATAAAAGATATAATCGTTCTAATACCTACTGTTCCAGAGAAAATAAGTAATGCTGCCATAAATACAAGTACAATAAACCATTCAGCAGATAGCCTATAATGGTCAAGCATATTCACAAATAGGATTTCTCCTGATTGAGATTTTTCAACTAATACAAGTGCTGTATCACCTACTTGAAATAACTTATCAAACTCTAACTTACCTGTTAGAAGATTGACTGCCTCTACTTGTTCCCCTTTAAAGGTTCCACCTAATAATTCTACTTGGCACACTTGGCTTCCTTGTCTAAGTAGACCATTGTTATATACTGTACTTTCGTTAGTTTCTAAGACCTTTGCCTTAACACTTTCTGCATTGACATACATTTGTTTTTCAAACCCTGTAGGAATGATAAGTAGTATGCCTATCAATATAAGACATAAAAGCGAAAAGATAACATTTTTATTTTTGAGAGCTGCTTTCATTGATCACCTTACTCCTATCCATTGATTCTATATTTCAAGTCTAACCATCCTATAGACTTATTCCTATTTAAACTATAAAAGGTGAGGATAACTTTTATTTTTAAGTCCCCTCACCTTTTACTCCATTTAGACTTTTTTTAATAACCCAACCTTACTTACTGCTATGTATTACTTATTCAAGACCACAGATTGTTACAAGTTTATTGAAGATATCTGTGTTATCATAAGCACCACTGAAAAGTTCTTGACCTTGGCCCATTGCGTATACTGGTACTGGTACACCTGTATGTGAGTAAGAAGTCCAGCCAATACCTGCTTTATTATTAAGAAGGTGTGTAAGTGTTACACTAAGTGGTTCATATCCACCGTAGAGAATACCTGCTTCTTGGTCTTTAGAGCGATCTGCTGATGCTTTCATTGTTTCTTCAAATGCTTTTTCTAACTTGCTGTATTCATAATCTGTAAGCACAAACTCAGGGTTTTTGCTTGCATCTTTATCTTTTGATGTCATAAGCCCAAAGTTTTCTTTAATCGTTGGAAGAAGATCTTCAAGTTTTGCTGACGCAACATCTGTAGTTGCTTTGTAATCAGCAATTAATTTATCAAACTCTACATAACTCATTGTTTGATTTTCTAACATATCAAATGTTGTATTGTAACCAGTTGTTGAGTATCCGATGCTCATACCACCTGTTTCATGGTCACCTGTTACAAGGATTAAAGTTTCTTCTGGATGTTTGTTTGCAAAGTCTATAGCTACTTGAATGGCTTCATCTAATGCAATAACATCCCCAATGTTACTTCTTGCATCATTTGCATGACCTGCCCAGTCAATTTTTCCACCTTCAACCATCATGAAGAATCCATCTTCATTATCTAATACTTCAATACCTTTTTTAACGAAATCTTTAAGCTCTAAATCCCCTTTTTCACTATCAAGCGCATAGCTCATAGCGTTTGAATCTTGAAGTTTTGGACTGATTGCATAGACTTTACCAGAATCATTATTTAATGCTGCAATTTCTTCGTTTGTATCAGCAATTGTATAACCATTTTCTTCTATAATTTCAAATGCACTTTGTTGATCTTTGTTTTTGCCGTTTGGTTGTGCTAAAGAACCACCTGCAAAGTAATCAAAATCACTTTCAGCAAGTTGGATTGCAATATTGTACATATTACTTCTTGATACTTCATGAGCATAGAAAGCAGCTGGTGTAGCATGGTCAATAGAAACACTACTTACGATACCAATTTTATAGCCATCTTCTTTAAGTTTTTCTGTAATACTTTCTGGTTTTGTTTCTTTGTCAGCGTTGTAACCAATTACACCACTATGTGTTTTAACCCCACTAGAAATCGCTGTAGCTGTTGAAGCTGAATCTGGACAGAAAGATGTAGAATCTTGCGTTGTTGCTGAACCTACAACTGGGAAGCTACTTACTGCAAGTTTACCTAAGTTAATGCCTCCTTTTTCTGTCGCACCTTTGTATACTTGTGCTGCATTAAGCTGTACATAAGACATACCATCCCCAATGAATGTAAAGATATATTTTGGTTTCTTATATTCTACCTTCTTGGTATTTGCTGCAGCAGCTGCTACGATTGGTGTTGGACTTGCTTGCATTTGTGTTACCCCTACAAATGATGATGCAAGTACTGCCATTCCTACTAATGCTATAACGAATTTTTTATTTAATTTCATGTTTTGATTTCCCCTTCATTATCTGTTTTCTTCAGTTAAAAGAATAATATTATGAGGTTAAATCCACATTGGACAAATATTAGATTTATATTAAATCTTTGTTAAATAAAAAAAGACTGCATAGGCAGTCTTTTATAGAAATCCGGCTTCTTTATAAGTCTCTAACATTTTAAGTAAATAACTTAGTGTACAGAACTCTTTGTCTAAACGTGGTTGCATAATTTTGAATCCACGAATAAGTGCTTTTTCCTCGTAGTGTGCAAGTAAACGCATTACACTAAGTGTATTAATGTCACCATCTTTTGTATCTAGTACACGTGAAGCTTTCACATATTCATTTTCCATAAGGCTTAAGATGGCAGCTCTAAGTTCTTCACTCATTTCAAGTTCTGGCATACTCTCATAAACTATAATACCTTCATCATTTAAGTTTAAGTTAGCTGCTACACTTACATCTGTATTTAGAAATACTGTATTTTTAAATGTTGCTCCACTGAAGTCTGCACCATTTAAGTTAACCCCTTCAAAAATAGTATCTTCAAATTTAGCTTGTTTGAATTTACTCTTCTTACAATTTGTTCCTACTAATTCAGCTGATTTAAAGGTACATTTATAGAAGTTACATCCTTTGAAATGTGCCCCTCTTAAACTGGTAAAGTCAAAATTTGAACCTGAAAAGTCTACATCAAAACAATTACTTTTCTTTAAGTTATTGTACATGAAGTTCTTCTTAAGCTTTTGTGTATTCTTAAAATTAATAGCCATGTATCCTCCAGCTAAAACAAAATGTTTTAGTTTCCTATTTATTATCTTCTTATACTATATAGGATAATCGATTAAAGTCAATCCGCAAGGTATATTCAGATATTATTTTAGTGATGCTGAAGTCTATGCATCTAGGCTACTTTCCTCTTTTTTACGTAATACGGTTGTTTTAAGGAATATTCCTAAACATACTATCGCAAAGATTGCGCCTACTGGATAAGAAATAGCTGTTGAAAGCTTAAAGCCCTCTGGCGCTTGTAAAATATAAGTACAAGAAACAGCTGACATAAAGGCTGCTGGTGCTGCTGCAATCCAATATTTTGCTTTGCTCTTATAAAGATATACCGCTGCTGCCCAAAGTGCGATCATGGCTAATGTTTGATTTGACCAAGAGAAGTATCTCCAAATAATATTAAAATCTATTTGTGAAAGAAGTCCACCTACTGCTAAAAGTGGCACTGCAAGGATTAATCTATTTTTCATTGGTAATTGATTTTTGCCCATCCAGTCTGCAAGGGTAAGTCTTGCGCTTCTAAATGCGGTATCACCAGAAGTAATAGGACATGCAATAACACCAATCATCGCAAGTACGCCACCCATAGGCCCTAAAAGTTTAAATGAAATATCATAAACAACACCTGCTTGACCGCCCATTTCAGTTAGTGCTGCTGATAAACCGCCTGTTGTTTCATAGAAGGCAACACCTGCTGCTGCCCAAATAAGAGCAATAATCCCCTCTGCTACCATTGCACCATAAAATACTTTGCGTCCATCTTTCTCACTTTTAATACAACGTGCCATCATAGGTGATTGAGTTGCATGGAATCCTGAGATGGCCCCACAAGCAACGGTTATAAACATCATTGGCCAGATTGGTAAATTATCCGGATGCATATTAGTAAGTGTTAACTCTGGAATATGATATCCCTGTACTAAAATACCACCACCGATTCCGAGAGCCATAACAATAAGAGCTACTCCAAAAACTGGATAAATCTTTCCGATTAATTTATCAATAGGTAATAATGTTGCTAAGAAATAATATATAAGTACTACAATAAGCCAGAAATTAGTTGTAAGTGTATCGGGTGTAAGTCTTGCTAGCAATCCTGCTGGTCCTGTCATAAATACTGTACCAACTAATACGAGAAGAACCACAGAAAAAATACGCATGACTGTTTTCATACCATTCCCTAAGTACATACCTACTATTTCAGATATACTTGCACCATTATGTCGTACAGAAATCATACCTGATAAATAATCATGTACACCACCAGCGAAGATGGTTCCAAATACAATCCATAAGAATACAACTGGTCCCCACAATGCACCAAGTAGTGCACCAAAGATTGGTCCAAGACCTGCTATGTTTAGAAGTTGTATCAAAAATATACGTCCTGTTTTCATCGGTACAAAGTCTACACCATCTTCCATCGTGCTTGCTGGTGTCAGCCTGTCATCAGGGTTAAATGCCCTTTCAACTATTTTTCCGTAAACAAAATACCCTCCTATAAGTAGGGCAAGTGCAACAAAAAATGTAATCATAAATATCCCTCCTTGTTTTATTATATATTAACAAATTTATAACAAAACGTCAGAATTTTATGTTTAAAATGTATATACTCTTGTTTAAAAGGTTTGATTTCACGTTTTAAATGCACAGTTTTAACTTAAAAAGTATTCTTTCAATTTCTTAATATGATTACGACTTACAGGAAGGGCTTCTCTCTCGAATCCTCTAAGCTTAACAACGTACATATTATTAAAACTTGGTTCTATTTCTGTTACATACTTTAAGTTAATCATATAGCTCTTATGTATCCTTAGAAAATGTTCCTTCCCTAACTTTTCCTCAAAATACTTTAAGGGTTGGCCACTTTGCAGTGTACCCTTAAAAGTATGTATTTTGCACGCACGTTCATCTACTTCTATAAAGGCAATCTCTTTAATATCCACTAAATTTAACTTTTTATCTGTACCTATAGCCAGCTTTCCAATTTCTCTTGCTTGTTCTTTTACCTGTAATGCTTCTATAGATTGATCTCTTAAAACTTGCTTTCTCTTATGTTGCCTCATAATCTTCTTCATAGTAAGCTCTATTCGCCTTTCATCAAAGGGCTTCATAATATAATCTATTGCTTCCATTTCAAAAGCTTTTACAGCAAATTCATCATACGCAGTAGCAAAAACAATACTTACCTCAGGTAGAACGCCTTTGACTAAAGCCGCTAACTCTATGCCTTGTACATCTCCTAAGTTAATATCTAAAAAAATCACATCAAAAGGTATCTCTAAAACTTTTTTCATAAGACCTTGTCCACTATTTGCCTCTTCAATCTCAACATAAGGCAAATACTTTTCAATAAGATATCTTAACTCACTTCTCGATGGTCTCTCATCATCTACAATAGCAATTTTCATGCTACTTCCCCCTTTCTCATCAAAGGTATATGTATGGTACAAATGGTACCTTTACCTATATTTGAATCAATTTGTAAACCATTCTGCTCTCCATAAACACTTTTTAACCTTCTATGTACATTAGATAAGCCTACTTTCCCTTTTGCCATTTTATTTTTGTAGAGATCTTCTAGTAAACCTTCTTCTATCCCTTTACCATTATCACTTACTGTAATGATAACTTCTTGTGCTTGTTGTGTGACAGCAACGATTACTTTACCGCCCTCTGCTCTACTCATGGCACCATGTTTCACAGCATTTTCTACAATAGGTTGTAAAATAAAGTTGGGCACTGTACAGCAAATCCCTTCTGGCATGTCTATTTCTACTTGTAACCGCTCTTCAAACCTGGCTTTTTCTAACTGTAAATAGGCTTTAACATGCTCTATCTCCTTAGCTAAACTTATAGAATCTAAGCTTTCCTCTAAAGTATTTCTAAAATAAGTACTTAACACAATAAGTAACTCTCTTGCACGCTCTGGTTTCTCCCTACACAATGCACTAATTGTATTTAAAGCATTAAAAAGAAAATGAGGATTAATTTGAGATTGTAAGGCTTGGTATTCTGCCCTTTGCCTTAACTTAATTTGATTATCTAGTTCTGCTAACTCTAATTGGGTTGAAAATAATTTGGCTAAACCATCTACAAAGCCTATTTCTGCTTGTATGGCCTTCTTAGATTTGTTAATGAGAACAACCATGCATCCTAAGCATTCATTATGTTTTATAATAGGTGCAATGACTACTGTAAACATCTTAAAAGATTTAAAGATTTTTTCCCCTAGCTCATGCTTATCTGCTACTTGTATCTTACCTGTTATACATGTTGTCTTAATGAGTTCCTTTAAATAGGTACATTGACTAAACTGTGCCTTTTCTAATAATCCTGCACAACTTAATATTTCTTGTTCATTTGTCATGGCTACTCCTGATACATCAGACATCTTTAAAATAGTTTGAGCCATATCCTGTAAATTTTGTTCATTATAAAATCCATTTTTAAAATAGGGTAAACATCTATCGACTATTTTTAAAGACAGCTTAATACGTGTTGCAGCTTCATAGTCTCTCTCCATAACAATAAAATCTAAAATATTAATAAAGACTCCTACACCTACTGCATTTAGAAATACCATAGGTATAAAGATTGCTTTTACCACTTCTACTGCTTGATTAAATGGCCTTGCTACAAGCAAAATGACACTCATCTGTACCAGCTCAGCCAAAATAGTAACACCTATTATATACATCCCTCTTTGTTTTGATTTCTGTATACGATTTGAGAATAATCCTGCTATTAGCCCTTCAAGTATAGTAGAAATGGCACATGCTGTTGCCGTAAATCCACCTATATTAATAAGGTATCTATGTACACCTGCTATAAGTCCAGCACCTACACCTGCTACAGGCCCCCCAATAATTCCTGCTGTTACAATAGCAATAACCCTTGTATTTGCTATTGCACCTTGTACGCTGATTCCTGTATAGGTTGAAACAATCCCCATTCCTCCAAATATAACTGCCAAAATAATCTTTGAGTATAATCTGTCACTATCATTAAAAATAAAATCTTTTATTATAGGAATACGTGTAAATAAATAAGCCATAAAAACCAACATACTAATATTTAAACAAATATTTCTTAATATTGGATCCATCATTATCACCCTAAAATTGTATTTTATTTTCTAACTTTTTAAATTTATTATAGCATAAATATTAAGGTTTGTTCATTCTATAATCCTGTTCATTTCTACACATACTATTTCTATATTAAGAAAGGAGTTTAATAAGATGAAAACAGGCTGGAAAGTACTTATTGGTATCATTATTGTAATTGTACTCCTTGCTATTCCTACTGTTGGCAGTTACAACAATCTGATTACGCAAGAACAAAATGTCAATACAACGAAGTCCAATATCGACACACAACTTCAACGTCGTATGGATCTTATTCCAAATCTTGTAAATACTGTACAAGGCTATGCAACTCAAGAAAAAGAAATTTTTACAGATATTGCCAATTCTAGAAGTAAACTTGCTGGTGCGACTGATGTAAACGAGCAAGCTGCGGCGGATAGTGAATTAAGTAATGCTCTATCTAGATTACTTGTCATTGTAGAACGCTATCCTGACTTAAAGTCTAATCAGAACTTTCAAGACTTATCTATTCAGCTAGAAGGTACTGAAAACAGAATCGCTATTGCAAGACAAGACTATAATACTGCTGTAGCAAGCTATAACAATCAAAAAAGACGTTTTCCTACTAATATTGTAGCTTCCCTATTTAATTTCCCAGATTATCCATTATATACAGCTACTGCTGGCGCTAATGAAGCACCGATTGTAGACTTCTCTGGCTGATTATGCTAAATAAATCTAAACATTGGAAGCTCATAACTTTAGTTCTAATAACTGTTACACTTTTGAACTTTGCTTCTTTAGCTGCTATACCATCTCTCCCCTCACCTACAACATACAAATACATTAACGATTATGCTGGCGCAATCTCTAAGCAAGGTCTAGATTATTTTGTAGAAGTAGGTACACAAGTAGAGCTCTCAACAGGTGCACAAGCTATTGTTGTTGTGGTTCCTTCAACTGAAGGTATTCCTATTGAAGACTATGCCATTAAACTTTTTAGGAGCTGGGGTATTGGTCATGCCGAGGAAGATAATGGTTTGCTTATTCTCCTTGCTACAAAGGATCAGCGTTGGCGCGTTGAAGTAGGAAGAGGATTAGAAGGTCTTATTCCTGATGCACTTAGTAATCGTATTATGACCAATATAGCAAAACCCGAATTTATAGAGGGCCGCTATGAAGAAGGTCTTATAAAAGCTTATGATAGCTTTAATGCTATTTTATTTGAAGAATATGCCGTTACGCCTTCTACAAATACACAACCTCATAAACAAACTTCTATTGCACCTATCATTATTGTCTTACTTCTTCTAGATATTGTTCTAAATAGAGGACGTATTCTCTCTAGCCTACTACAAATCTTCTATATTTCTAGTATTACTGGTGGTGGCAGAGGTCGTGGAAATGGTGGTGGTCCTGGTGGATTTGGAGGAAATGGTGGTTTCGGAGGCGGCTCTTCTAATGGTGGCGGCTCAAGCGGTGGATGGTAATAAAAAAGAGGTCGCAAC